>JBIIFN010000060.1:0-13314 GCA_044237325.1 Algoriphagus sp. | reverse complement strand
CGTGGTGCTGAAGCAAAAGGTTTCCAAATCTTTTGAGCGCAACAAAGAATGGCTCCAAGAAAATGCTGCCGATGTCTTTATTATCTCCAACGGCTTCAAAGATTTTATTCTCCCTATCGTCACCGACTACGGCATCAAGGCGGAGAATGTGTTTGCCAACGACTTAATTTTCGACGAGTCAGGCAAAATCATCGATTTTAATCGAGACAACCCTCTTTCCAAAAACCAGGGCAAGTCGGAGACCATTCGAAACATCAAGTTGGAAGGTGATATATACGTGATTGGAGACGGCTACACTGATTTCGAAATCAAAGAGTCTGGACTTGCCAACAAATTTTACGCCTTCACCGAAAACGTCAGCCGCCCGAAAGTAACCAGCCAGGCGGATCACATCGCCCCAAGCTTTGACGAGATCCTCTATATCAACAAGCTAAATACCAAGTTTTCCTACCCAAAAAGTAGAATCAAGGTGCTACTCTTGGAAAACGTGCACCCCATAGCCCTCGAGCTCCTAAAAGAAGAGGGATACCAAGTGGAAGTTGCTACTGGTGCGATGGGAGAAGAGGAGCTTTGTGAAAAAATCAAGAACGTGTCCATTCTGGGCATTCGCTCCAAAACAACCGTTACCAAAAAAGTACTCGAAAATGCCAACCGACTCCTCGCAATCGGCGCTTTTTGCATCGGTACCAACCAAATAGACCTGGAAGAGTGCCAAAAGAAAGGCGTCGCCGTATTCAACGCACCTTTTTCAAATACCCGCTCCGTGGTAGAAATGGCCATCGCTGAGATCATTTTCTTGATGCGCAGGTTCCAAGATAAGTCCGTCGGCATGCACCAAGGCGTTTGGGACAAGTCTGCAACGGGCTCTTACGAAATTCGTGGTAAAAAGCTAGGCATTATCGGCTACGGTAACATCGGGGCTCAACTCTCTGTGCTTGCCGAAAACTTGGGCATGAACGTGTTCTATTTCGATATCATCGAAAAACTAGCACTCGGCAATGCCACCAAGGTAAGTTCTTTGGAGGAACTCCTCGCTACTTGCGACGTGATCACACTTCATGTGGACGGTAGAAAAGACAACAAATGCCTGCTTGACAAGGAAAAAATCAGCCTCATGAAGCCTGGTGCGCTTCTGCTCAACCTAAGCCGCGGACATGTAGTAGACATTCCTGCCCTCAAGGAAGCACTAGTATCGGGACACTTGGGTGGATGCGCTGTGGATGTGTACCCAGAGGAACCACAAAACAACAAGGAGATATTTGAATCTGACCTAAGAGGCTTACCCAACACCATTTTGACCCCACACATCGGAGGTAGCACCCTCGAAGCACAAGAAAATATTGCTCGTTTTGTGCCGGGAAAAATCATGGAATACATCAACACTGGCAATACCTACAATTCGGTCAACTTCCCTAACCTACAGCTACCCTTCTTGAAGGAGGCACACCGACTAATTCACTTGCACCAAAATGAGCCTGGAGTTTTGGCAAAAATCAACCAAGTACTCGCCAGCTACCAGATCAACATCGTTGGTCAGTACCTGAAAACAAACGAGAAAATAGGTTACGTGATTACCGATATCGACAAAGTGTACGATGCCGAAGCCATCGAGGCCCTGAAAAATATACCAGGAACAATCAGATTCAGAACCCTCTATTGAGCAACACACCGCTAAACGAACAAAGCCCCATCGCTGGGGCTTTGTTCGTTTAGTGACTACCGTAAAGCTCGGTGTAGTAGGTTTGGTAGGCTCCTGAAGTGACGTGATTGAGCCAGTCTTCGTTTGCCAAGTACCAATCGATGGTAATGTCGATACCTTCCTCAAATTGTAGGCTAGGCTCCCAGCCCAACTCTTGCTGGATCTTGGTGGCGTCGATTGCGTAACGCAGGTCGTGGCCAGCACGATCCTGAACAAAGGTGATTAGCTTTTCAGAAGTACCCGCCTCACGGCCTAACTTCTCGTCCATCTTCTGGCAAAGTAGGCGCACGATGTCAATGTTTTTCCACTCGTTGAAGCCACCAATATTGTAGGTTTCTCCAGGTCTGCCCTTGTGAAACACAGCATCAATGGCACGTGCATGATCCTTAACAAAGAGCCAATCACGAACGTTTTCTCCTTTGCCATAGACAGGCAGCGGCTTGCTATTCTTAATGTTATGGATGCAGAGCGGAATCAACTTCTCTGGAAAATGGTTGGGACCATAATTATTGGAGCAGTTCGATACCACGGTCTTCATCTTGTAGGTATTGGCATAGGCACGAACAAAGTGGTCCGAAGCTGCCTTCGAAGCGGAATAGGGAGACTGTGGGTCGTAGGCGGTAGTTTCTAGGAAAAACCCACCATCATGCAAGGAGCCGTACACCTCATCGGTGGACACGTGGTAAAACAGGTGCTGGTCCAATTCACCTGCCCAAGCATTTTTAGCCGCATTGAGCAAATTGACAGTACCGAAGACGTTTGTTCTCACAAATGCAAGAGGGTCTGAAATGGAGCGATCCACATGCGATTCAGCAGCTAGGTGAATGACATCGGTGATTTTGTGCTTCTCAAAAATTTGTGCGAGAGCCTTTTCGTCTTGGATGTCTGCTTTTTCAAAAGCGTAGTTGGGCGCATTTTCTACAGACTTCAGGTTTTCCAAGTTGCCCGCATAGGTCAACGCATCTAGGTTGACGATTCGGTACTCAGGATAGGTAGAAACAAAAAGTTGTACCACGTGGGAACCAATAAAGCCTGCTCCTCCGGTAATTAAAATAGATTTAGACATTGTATGATGGGTAAAAATTAAGGTACCATTTGGTGAATTCTGCTACTCCCTGCTGCACCGAAGTGCTCGGTTGATAACCAACATCCTGCATCAGGGGACTGATGTCTGCATGCGTTTCGGTTACGTCGCCAGGTTGCAAAGGTAAAAATTCTTTGACAGCTTTTTTACCTAGTCCCTCCTCTACGGCTTCGATGAATTCCATTAAAGGCACTGGCGTGGCATTGCCGAGATTATAGAGTTTGAAAGGTGCAGCAGCACTGGCAGGATCGGGATGCTGGGGATCAAAGTTTGGATTGGCGGTTGCCGGGCGATCAGCTACCCGCAGGATGCCATCCACGATATCGTCGATGTACGTGAAATCACGCTTCATCTGACCTTGGTTATAGACTTTGATTGGTATGCCTTTGCTGATCGCGTCCGCAAAAAGGAAGTAGGCCATATCGGGTCTTCCCCATGGTCCATACACCGTGAAAAAGCGTAAACCTGTGATTGGAATACCAAAAAGGTGACTGTAGGCGTGAGCCATCAGCTCGTTGGACTTCTTAGTTACGGCATACAAGGAAATCGGGTGATCTACAGGATCTGCTGTGGCAAAAGGCATTTTCTCATTGGTGCCGTATACCGAGCTAGACGAAGCAAAAACTAGGTGTCTGACTGGATGAAAACGGCAGCACTCGAGCAAGTTGAGGAAACCGGTAATATTGCTGTGTATATAATCATCAGGACGATAAAGCGAGTTTCTCACGCCCGCCTGCGCAGCAAGATGAATCACTACGGCCAACTGCTCGGTCTCAAAAAGTCGAAGTAGGGATTCCTTATCACCAAGATCCAATTGCACAAAACGGTAGTTGGGCTGGGAACTTGAGTTCAGCGGTATGCCGGGCTGAATGTCCTCCTTATGGATACCGGCTTCTGCCAAGCGCGCAAACTTCAACTCAGGGTCGTAGTAGGTGTTGATACTATCCAATCCGAGCACAGTATCACCCCTGCCCACCAAATACTTGGCAACATGAAAGCCGATAAATCCTGCTGCACCGGTAACCAAATAGTTCATAGGTAATGGAGAATCATTGGATTGAAAAAACAAGCTTCTTTCAATCAGGTTGCGAATTGAGCACCCGTTGGTAATTTTCAAGAAGTGCCTGTTGTACAATTTTTTGGTCAAAGTGCTGCTCCACTTCTGTAAGGAGACAATCCGAATAGTCAGCCATCAAATCACGCTTGACAAAAGCAAACTCCAGTGCTTCCTTGAGTACAGAAGCATCCCCAACAGGGAATAGTAACCCAGTTTTCTTTTGTGTGATCAAGGAAGCATTGCCCACACAATCTGAACAAATAATTGGAACTTGAAGTGCGGCAGCTTCTAGGAGTACGTTTGAAAACCCTTCCTGATGTGATGCATGTACCAACAGGTCGGCAAGTGCTAGGTGGTGATCCACGTGGTTGGTCCAATCGATCTGTACGATACGTGGATGCTCACGTAGGTGTTGGAGCGTTTCCTGAGAAACAGGATCATTATCCTGATCAAAGCTTCCCAAAAAGACCAATTTAGATTGGGAGACTATTTTGGAACTTAAGAAGGCAGTAACCAATTCCTCCACTCCTTTTTTCTTGCCCAAATTGCCTACGGCCAAAATAATAAATTCATTTTCTCCGGGCATCATCCGCATTGTTGCAGCAACCAAGTGATTTTCCTGTAGCGCATTGCGGTTGAAGCGGGTCAAATCTACCCCGTTGCTAGAGCCCTTGGCCAGCAGCTTGAGTTTGGCTACGGGTACCAGACCACCGGAAGTAAAGTGGTTCAACATGCCTATGGAATTGACCCATACTTCGGAAGCCTTGGAATAGGTCCATTTTTCCCGAAAAGTCAAGCTCGTCTCCTTACCTGCAACTCCTGCATGGGTGGGCATTTCTGATACCGTATGTATGCGGTGTCGAATTCCTACAAGACTAGCGGCAAGCATGCTAAGAAACCCTGCCTTGGCACCATGGCTATGCACCACATCGGGCTTTTCCCGCTTAAAAAGCTGTACCAACTCCCAAAAGCAGATGAAGTCGTCCACAAGGCTAAACTCTTTTACAAAAGGAATAAGTGCATGGGAAACGCCTTCAGCAGCTACCAGCTTTGGAATCATTAGCCCATCAGCACTGACAAGTAGCACTTCCCAACCCTGCGATTTCAAAAATTTGGATTGACCTGAAAGCTGCAGTTTAAATGTCAGCGGATCAGTAGTAAGGCGAAGCAGTTTGGGCATTTAGTCAGCGGATGTCGTACAAAGTTAAAATTTTCTAAGGAGAACTTTTTCAAAAAAAGCAGGTACCATGGAAGAAAAGAAGACCAACTAGAAATAGGGCTGCCAAAAGGGAAAATTAGGTAAAAGCTCCAATGGGTACACTATGAGCATCCTATTGGATGTCCCTTCCTTTTGAAGATTCGAAAAATTCTTTGAAAACCAAAAGTGCCTCTATTGGCTCTAAACATAAAATCTTAGTTAAATACAATTATTTATTTTAAAATTAATTTTAAAATTGTTTTGATTTCGAATTTTTGTATTAGTTTTATAACGGGTGATAAAACTTTTCAAATTTCTTTTTTAAGTATATCTATTTTTACAAGAAGGGCTATCCAGTAATTTTTTCCTTCTCTATTTTTTTTTAGGGTGATGAATAACGAAAAAAGGCCTTCTGTTTCAGAAGGCCTTTTTTCGTATCAGTACTTACCTGATTAGTCAAACAGTTCAGCCAACTTGGCTTCTAGACTTGGACCTCTGAGGTCCTTACCGATAATTTTTCCATCTGGATCAATCAAATAGGTAGCAGGAATCGCTTGGATTTGGTAGAGTTCAGCCGCAGCGGAATTGAAGTACAACAAGTCCGATACATGTGTCCAGGTCAGCTTATCGTCAGCGATAGCCTTTACCCAGTCTTCACGGGTACGATCCAAGGAAACACCAAAGACTTCAAAGCCTTTGCTCTTGTATTGGTTATAGAGACGAACCACATTTGGATTTTCTTGGCGGCAAGGCTTACACCAGGCTGCCCAGAAGTCAATAAGTACGTACTTGCCTCTCAAATCAGACAACTTGGTTACGGTGCCATTTGGATCTGGAAGCTGGATGTCTGGCGCTACTTGTCCAATAGATAACGCTCTCAACTCATCCAACTGTTGTTTCATTTGCATGATTGAGCTTGTTCCAGGGTAGTTTTCGTTAAGCTTAGTGATCAAGGCATCGATAAAGGGAAAATCATCCTTTGGGTTGAGCAGGCCTACTGCCGCCAACGAAGCAAACGAATCGCCCATGGTGCTAATCATTTCTTTTACTTTTTCCACCTGCTTAGTTTCCAGCGCCATGGCATCTAGCTGTACTTTTTTGATGGCCTCGGCGTCATTTTTACTCATTGCTTCGTAATACTGCTCATTGAGCTGATTAACAAAAACTTGGTAGTCTTCCATCAACTTCTCTAGCTTGAGCATTTCTTGGCTATCCTTGGATCCTTCGACTTGGATACTTTTGGGGTCGGAAAAGTTATACTTGACATCCACATCTTCTTTGAATAGGGCCAATTTGACCACACGCGCTCCATACATATTCAATTCGTAGAAGGTGGGGCTGTCGACTGCCAACTCGTAGGTAAACTCACCTTTCGCATTGACCTCTAAGGTATCGATGATCTTCGGACGGCTGTCCGTAAATTGGGACAAGACCACCACACCTTCGGGGGCATTTTGAAGGGTTCCTGTAACCTGAACTGTGCCTTCTGTGGCAGCATCGTTGCCTCCACAAGAGAAGAATGCCAAGGTGGCTGCCGTGATGATTCCTAACATAGATTTTTTCATATAATTAATTTTCAAGCAATTCATTCAATACACTGGAGGTCACTTTGGGATCCGCCTTTCCGTTGGACTTTTTCATCACCTCTCCCATAAATAAACCCATCAATCCTTTTTTTCCTGACTTGTATGCGCTGACCTTGGCTTGATTCTCAGACAACACGGCTTGCACCCAAGCTAACACCTGCTTACCGTCACTTTCTTGGATTAGGTTGAGACGCTGTGCAATTGATAAGGGAGTAACCCCAGGCTCACGCAAAAGTTCTGGGAAAATTTTTTGCGCAGCAACAGAAAAAGAAACTAAACCCTCCTCCACCAAGTCAATCAGCTGAGCCAAGGCTGCTGCGTCCAGTGGAAACTCCTCTCTACTTGTACCAGTTTCATTCAAATAAGCCCTGATAGGCCCCATTAACCAATTTGCCACCGCTTTGTACTGGGTAGTCTGCGCACAAAGCGCTTCATACCATTCGGCTAGCGCTTTGGTCTCTGTCAACACGGATGCATCGTAGGTGGTAAGCCCGTAGCTTGTTCTTAATTTTTCATACCAAGCTTTGGGCAGCGTTGGCATCCGCAATCTGACGGATTCAATCCAGTCGCTCGACAAAACCAAGGGAGGCAAATCTGGGTCAGGAAAATACCGGTAATCATTTAGCGCCTCCTTGGACCGCATACTGCTTGTTCGGTTGGCCTCGGCGTCAAAGGTCCTCGTTTCCGAAATGACCTCCTCACCCTGCTCTAACAAGGCCACCTGGCGCTCCCATTCGTACCCGATTGCTCGAGATACGTTACGAAAGGAATTCATGTTTTTGACTTCCACCTTCTTTCCGTACACCACACTGCCGCTACGCATTACGGACACGTTGACATCGCACCTGAGCGACCCTTCTTCCATATTGCCGTCGCAAATATCCAGGTAGGTAACTAGCTTTTTGATTTCAGTCAAAAAAGCGACCGCCTCCTCGGCAGAACGAATCTCTGGCTCGGTTACCAATTCAATAAGCGGCGTGCCTGCTCGGTTAAAATCCACCCAGCTATCCGCCTGTCCTTGCGCATGAATCGATTTGCCCGCATCCTCTTCGAGATGTATTCTATTGAGACGGATCTGTCTCTCTGTCCCATCCGCTAAAAAAACAGGAATGCTACCACCCAAGCAAATAGGTTCCTTGTCTTGGGTAATTTGATAACCCTTAGGCAAGTCCGGATAAAAATAGTTTTTTCGATCGAAGCTGCTGTGGGGATTGATGGTCGATTGACAAGCCAAACCCATACGCACTGCATACTCCACAGCCAACTTGTTGACCTTGGGTAAGGTACCCGGATGGCCTAGCGTTATGGCTGACACTTGGGTGTTTGGCGCAGCACCATAAGCCGTTGCATCGGAAGCAAAAAGCTTGCTTTGGGTTGCTAGCTGCACATGAACCTCCAGCCCTACTACCAATTGGTAGCTGTCTGTCGGGTTCTTGGGCAAACCAGCGAGTCGATCCACGATTACAACAAGATGGTTTTCGCTTTCGCAACCACCTGGGGCAAACCAGCAAGGTCTTTTCCGCCTGCAGTAGCGAAGAAAGGTTGCCCTCCTCCTCCTCCTTGGATTTCCTTGGCCAATTCACGCACGATATTTCCCGCATGCAATCCTGAACTGGCTACCAGCGCCTCATCAATAAAGACTGCCACTTGAGGCTTCTCTTCTATCGTTGCTGCCAGCACGATGCAGGCTTGGCTCACTTCGTTTTTCAACTCATAAACGAGCTTCTTCAAGGAATCAGCATTGGGCAGTACGACACTTGCGATCAGCACGCTTCGTCCCTCCTTTTCAATAAACTGGCCTTTAAGCTCATTTTTTATATTTCCTGCTTTTTCAAGATGCAGCAGTTCCACTTCTTTTTTGAGTTCGTTGCGCTCCTGAATCAAGTTCTCTACCGCCTTTACCAGGTCCCTAGGATTTTTCAATACCTCCTGAAGTTCCTTTACTAACGATTCTTGGCCACGCAAATATGCTTCCGCACCAGTGGACGTGATGGCTTCGATGCGTCGAACGCCAGAAGCAATTGATCCTTCGGAAGTAATTTTGAAGAGCCCAATTTGGCTCGTTTCGGCCACATGCGTACCGCCGCAAAGTTCTACCGAAAACGACTTATCAAAGGTGATGACGCGCACAAAGTCTCCGTATTTTTCACCGAACAGAGCGGTAGCACCCAGGGATTTTGCTTCTTCGATAGGCACGTTACGCTGCTCTTGAAGAGGAATATTTGCCCGCACTTTAGCGTTAACGATAGCCTCCACTTGGGATAGCTCTTCATCGGTCATTTTTCCAAAATGAGAAAAGTCAAAGCGAAGGAGCTGCTCATTGACCAAAGATCCTCGCTGCTGGATATGATCGCCCAATACCTCTTTGAGGGCTGATTGTAGCAAGTGGGTTGCCGAGTGATTATTCGTAGTCAACTGACGCTTCTCTCGATCTACTTCCGCCACAAACTGTGCTTCAGGATGAGCAGGAAGCTTTTCCACGAAGTGTACAATCAGGTCATTTTCCTTTTTGGTATCAACAACACGGATTTTTTCGGTGGACGTCTTTAGCCATCCCGTATCTCCTACCTGTCCACCGCTCTCAGCATAGAAAGGGGTTTTGTCCAAAACCAACTGGTAGCGATCGCCTTTCTTGTCGGTAAGGGTACGGTACTTGATGATGTTGGCATAGGCATCTACTTCGTCGTAACCGATAAATTCAACGCCAGTATCCTCATGCACCAAGATCCAGTCACCTGTATCTTGTTCCGAGGCGGCACGAGAACGGGTCTTTTGCTTTTGCATTTCCTCTCCAAAGCCAACCTCATCTACACCAAACCCATTTTCACGAGCAATCAAGGAGGTCAAGTCCAATGGAAACCCGTAGGTATCGTACAGATCAAAGGCGGTTTTGCCCGAAATCACAGTGGCCTTGCTAGCCTTCAGCTCTGCCTTGATGTTTTCCAACATTTTCAAGCCATTGTCCAGGGTACGTAGGAAAGAAGCTTCCTCTTCCTGGATTACCCTTGCAATAAATTCATGCTGCGCACGTACCTCCGGAAATATGTCTCCGAAGTTTTCTGCAATCAAAGGAGTCAGCTCATACAAAAAGGGCTGCTGGAAATCCAAAAAGGTATACCCGTAGCGAACGGCTCTTCTCAAGATGCGACGAATCACATAACCCGCCTTATTGTTGGAAGGAATCTGACCATCAGCAATGGTAAAGGAAATCGCACGGATGTGGTCAACAATGACTCTGAATGCAATGTCGGTTGGTTCGTCTTTGCCGTAGGTTTTGCCCGACTTACGTTCCAATGCCGCAATAAATGGGGTAAACAAATCGGTATCGTAATTGGAAGCTTTGTGCTGTACGGCACGCACCAATCGCTCAAAGCCCATACCTGTATCTACGTGGGTAGCAGGGAGAGGCTTCAAACTTCCATCCGAAATCCTATTGAATTGCATGAATACGAGATTCCAGATTTCAATCACCTGAGGGTGGTCGTTATTGACCAAGTCACGACCAGGGATAGCTGCTCTTTCTGCAGCGGAACGAAGATCTACGTGGATTTCTGAGCAGGGTCCGCATGGTCCAGTATCACCCATTTCCCAGAAGTTGTCCTTCTTGGAACCCATGATGATCCGGTCTTCTGCAACGATTCCTTTCCAGAGGTCATAGGCCTCTTGGTCCATGGCTAGTTTATCTCCCGCATCACCTTGAAAAACGGATACATAGAGCAAGTCCTTAGGAAGCTTGTATACTTCGGTAAGAAGTTCCCAAGCCCATTCAATCGCTTCCTTCTTAAAATAATCACCAAATGACCAGTTGCCCAGCATCTCAAACATCGTGTGGTGGTAGGTATCTACCCCTACTTCTTCTAGGTCGTTGTGCTTGCCACTGACACGAAGGCATTTTTGAGAATTGGCTACGCGGGAAAATTTGGCCACCTCATTACCCAAAAAAGCATCCTTAAACTGGTTCATTCCCGCGTTGGTAAACATCAAGGTCGGGTCATTTTTGACCACTATGGGGGAAGAAGGAACGTACTGGTGTTGCTTGGATTGGAAAAACTCAATGAAGGTGCTTCGGATTTTTTTGGCTTCCATGGAAGATATGCGGTACAGTGGCTAAGATTCGGATAAATACAGCCTAGCGAAGGCAAGGCATGTAGCCTACAAAATTAATAGAAATGACCGGCTTCTGCACATTTGTTATTGATTTTGAGGGCTTGTTTGGACTGCTTTTTTTAGACTAGTGGTAGACTTAGGTCTTAGGGTTCTAAAACTGAAAACTTGCCATTCTTTTTTATCTTGGGGGCTTAAACTTCCTTACCTGCATGTCCTACTTGGCCCAAATATCCTCCCCTACGCTATTGATTAACGAAACCATCACGCGTGCCAACCTGCAAAAGATGGCTCAAAAAGCAGCCGAACAGGGAAAAAACTTGGCTCCGCATTGGAAGACCGCCCAATCTCGTACCGTTGGACGCTGGGCCAAAGAATACGGCATAAGGGAGGTTACTGCTTCCTCTATCCACCTGGCTGAGTACCTCTGTGAACAAGGTTGGGACCGCATTCACATCGCTTTTCCATTCAATATCCGCGAAATCCCTCGACTCAACCGCCTTGCATCCAAGCAACGGCTATCCCTACAGCTGGTCAACGCTGCTTCCGCGAAAGCCTTGGCAGAAGGCCTGACTGAGCAAGTAGACTTTTTTATAGAACTCGATGCAGGCTATGGACGCACAGGGGTGCAACTTTCTGATAGCAACAGCCTGGAGGCCATTCTTGAGCAGGCAGAGCGTACGGATAAACTTCAATTCCGCGGTTTCTACATCCATCCAGGCCATACCTACTACGGCAAAGACACCGAAAAAATCCACCAAGAGAGTAAAGATGCCCTTGCCCAGATGAAGGCTAAGTACCGCAACCGCTACCCTAACCTTATCACCCGTCTTGGAGACACCCCAGGATGCGCGGTAATGGAAGATTTTGGAGAAGTGGATGAGCTAGGACCGGGCAACTTTGTCTTTTTTGATCTCATGCAGGTGCAACTGGGAAGCTGCACCAAAGAAGATATCGCCGTCTGCTTGGCCGTACCCGTAGTGGATATCCAAGCAGGGAGAAAAGAAATCCTCATCCACGGCGGTGGTGTTCACTTGGCCAAAGATGTCCTCCTAGGTGCAGATGGTAGTAAAAATTTTGGAGAAGTGGTCCTTTTGACCGAAACCGGATGGACGCTACCTGGCCATCATTCCTATGTAAAAAGCATTTCCCAAGAGCATGGAATTATCCAAGCTTCCGACGAACTCTTGGCTTCAGTAAAGGTGGGTGATCTGCTGGGCATCTTACCCGTTCACTCCTGCATGACCGCTGATTGCATGGGTGCCTACCTGAGCTTGGATGGAACCTGGATCGACCATGCAGAAGGCAGACAGCATCGTAAATAAGCCGTTGTAGGTTAAAAGATCAGGCCTCAGAATTTAGTTTGTCTAATTACGCAGAACTCCCTGAGTTTTTGATGCTGTAGCGTATGCCATCAGCTTACACGGTATTCAATTTCCACTTCCCTTTTTTGAAAAAGTAAAGAGAAACCAATGCATGGAGGGAATGACATGCTGCAATGGCGATGAATACGCCCAAATGACTCAATCCTAAGGGAAAGGCCAATAGATAGGCCAGTGGAATTTCCAAACATAAAAGTACTCCCGTGTTGATCCAAGCGGGCGTTTTGGTATCTCCAGCCCCGTTGAATGCCTGGGTAAGCACCATGCCTACGGCAAAAAACACATAGCCTAGTGCAATAACCCACAAGCCTTGAGCCGCTACAGCTAGTACTTCCTCCTTGGCGGTAAATAACCCTGCGAGTTGGGTGCTAAAGAGCAGGTATATACCTGTTACGGAGGCCATGTAGATCACGTTATACCGGGCAGTAAGCCAAACAGCTAGTTCTGCCCTTCGGGTTTTCTGC
This sequence comes from Algoriphagus sp., assembly GCA_044237325.1. Classification (GTDB taxonomy): domain Bacteria; phylum Bacteroidota; class Bacteroidia; order Cytophagales; family Cyclobacteriaceae; genus Algoriphagus. Next base: position 740 of record JBIIFN010000060.1, on the reverse strand, counting down.
GCACCCAAATTTTGGCCTACGAGCGTTGCTGCTGCACCCGAAAGGCCCCAAGCGGGAAGAATGGTAAAGATCAAAACCCGAAAAGCAATGGTATAGCCCGCTAGAGAAGCAGAGCCAAATTCCGCAATCATGCGGGTCAGGGCCACCCAGGATAGGGAGTCGATTAAGAATTGGCCCATGCCTCCAATGGAAAGCTCGATGATTTTTTTGATCGTCTCCCAGCTAAATCGAATGTTCTCTGCAAGGATCTTTAGTTTGTGTTTGCCATTAAACAGGTGGTATAGCTGGTAAATTACCCCGACGCTTCTGCCAAACGTGGTGGCAATCGCTGCCCCTTCTAGCCCGTATCCCTCCCAACTGCCAAAACCAAAAATAAGGAGCGGGTCCAATACAATATTCAGCCCGTTGGCAATCCATAGGGAACGCATGGCATGGTGGGCTTGTCCGGCTCCTCGAAAGGCACCATTGCAAAGAAACAGCAGCATAATGGCCGTGTTGCCTGCAAATACAATTTTCGCATAACTTGACCCTGATTCAATAACTTGTGGATCAGCCCCCATGAGCTGAAGTAAATCGGGGGCAAACACCCATCCTCCAATGCCTAAAACAAGGGAAAGAACCAATCCAACCAGTAGCAGCTGAAAGGTGGCGGTGCCCGCCTCGCTGTACCTCTTTTCTCCAAATCGGCGAGAAATCAAGGCCGTGGCAGCCATGCTGATTCCAAAGCCAAGCGCATAGGT
>JBIIFN010000059.1:0-13343 GCA_044237325.1 Algoriphagus sp. | reverse complement strand
CTGCAGATAAAAAACACGCCTCCTACAAAGTAGAGCAAGGCACCAACGATACCGTAACCGTTAAAATCGGCGATCGCTCCTACACGCCACAGGAACTTTCCGCGATGATTCTTCAGAAAATGAAGAGCACAGCAGAAGATTTCTTGGGACAAACTGTCACCGAAGCGGTCATCACAGTACCTGCTTACTTCAACGATGCCGAGCGTCAAGCCACGAAAGAGGCGGGACAAATCGCAGGCCTTGAGGTAAAGCGAATCATCAACGAGCCTACCGCTGCTGCCCTTGCTTATGGCATGGACAAGAAAAACCAAGACATGACAATTGCGGTCTATGACTTGGGTGGCGGTACCTTCGATATCTCTATCCTAGAACTTGGAGATGGCGTATTTGAAGTAAAGTCCACGAACGGTGACGTTCACTTGGGTGGAGACGACTTTGACCAAGTGATCATCGACTGGTTGGCTTCTGAATTCCAGACTGAAGAGTCAATCGACTTGAGACAAGATCCTATGGCGCTTCAGCGCTTGAAGGAAGCAGCTGAAAAAGCAAAAATCGAGCTTTCCAGCTCGGCCTCTACCGAAATCAACCTACCGTACATCACTGCTACGCAAACAGGTCCTAAGCACTTGGTTAGAAACTTGAGCAGAGCAAAGTTTGAGCAACTTTCCGAATCCTTGGTGAGAAGATCCATGGATCCTTGCATCAAGGCCCTTAAAGATGCGGGCATGTCAGCTTCTGATATTGACGAAGTGATCTTGGTGGGCGGTTCTACCCGTATCCCAAAGATTCAGGAAGAAGTAGAGAAGTTTTTCGGTAAAAAACCATCCAAAGGAGTGAATCCTGACGAGGTGGTGGCTATCGGTGCCGCTATCCAAGGTGGGGTATTAACAGGTGAAGTGAAAGATGTACTCCTTCTTGACGTGACGCCGCTTTCTCTTGGTATCGAAACTATGGGTGGGGTATTCACCAAGTTGATCGAGTCCAACACCACCATCCCTACCAAAAAGTCAGAGGTATTCTCTACCGCTGCGGACAACCAGCCTGCGGTAGACTTGCACATCCTTCAGGGAGAGCGCCCTATGGCAAAGGACAACCGTTCCATCGGTAGATTCCAACTTTCTGACATCCCACCTGCACAGCGTGGCGTGCCACAAATCGAGGTGACCTTTGACATCGATGCCAACGGTATCTTGAACGTGTCTGCCAAGGACAAAGGCACTGGCAAGGAGCAGAAGATCAAAATCGAAGCTTCCTCTGGCCTTTCTGCCGAGGACATTGAGCGCATGAAGCATGAGGCAGAAGTCAATGCCTCAGCAGACAAACTCGAAAAAGAGTCCATCGAAAAACTAAACCAAGCAGACAGCTTAATTTTCCAAACAGAAAAGCAGCTGAAAGAATATGGTGACAAGCTTTCCGATGGCAACAAGGCCAACATCACTTCTGCAGTAGAAGCGTTGAAGTCAGCTCATGGATCCAAAAACCTAGAGGGAATCGACGCAGCTATGGCCAACCTAAACAGTGCTTGGGAAGCAGCATCTAGCGAGATGTATGCCTCTAGCCAAGGTGAAGGTGCTGGTGCAGGACCAGAAGCCGGAGCAAGCAATAGCACCACCGGTGACGGCGTGTCTGATGTGGACTACGAAGAAGTGAGCGAAGACAAAAAATAAGTAGTCAAAAGCAGCACCTGTCTCGGATGGGTGCTGCCTTTTTTTAAGGGCCAAGAATCAAGATCTTTTCGTCGTGACTCTTGGCCTTTTCTTTCATTCAACCAGAAGCGCATGCAATTGACTGCAGACAATAAACTGAAAAAGCTAATCATTGTAGGAGATCGGGTATTGATCCGATTGAAAAAGCCGCACGAGAAAACCGGCTCTGGGCTATACCTTCCTCCTGGGGTGCAGGAAAAAGAAAAAGTACAGCAAGGCTATATCATCAAGGCTGGACCAGGTTACCCGATACCCCTGCCTATGGAAGACCAGGAACCTTGGATGGAAACAGAGGAAAAGACGCGCTATGTACCGCTTCAAGCCAGAGAGGGGGATTTGGCCATCTTTTTACTCAATGGAGCACACGAAGTAGTCTATGAAGGCGAAAAGTACTTCATCGTCTCCCAGGGGGCGATTTTGATGCTCGAGCGAGAGCAGGAACTGTAAAAAAGGCTTATTTTTTTGCCTGAAGGAGGGCGAAATCCTTCGCGAAGTAGGTCAAAATCACTTTGGCTCCTGCGCGCTTGATGGAAAGCAGCATCTCGTTCATGCTGCGGTCGTAGTCCAACCAGCCACGCTCGGCAGCAGCCTTGACCATGCTGTATTCACCGGACACATTATAAGCAGCAATAGGAAGTGGATGAGCATCACTTAGTGACTTAATGATATCCAAGTAACTCAAAGCAGGCTTCACCATCAAAAAATCAGCTCCTTCCGCAGCGTCCAAAGCTGCCTCTACCAAGGCCTCCTTGCTGTTGGCGGGGTTCATTTGGTAGGTTTTCTTGTCCCCAAACTTGGGAGCAGAATCCAGCGCATCACGGAAAGGTCCATAAAAGGCACTGGCATACTTAGCCGTATAGGACATGATAGAAGTATCGGTATAACCTTGCTGGTCTAGGAGCTGTCGGATGTATCCCACACGACCATCCATCATGTCCGAGGGACCGAGGATGTCCACACCTGCATCCGCCTGTGCCAAAGCCATCTTACCCAAGATCACCAAGGTTTCGTCATTGACGATTTTTCCATTTTTCACGAGGCCATCGTGTCCATCACTACTGTAAGGATCCATCGCCACATCGGACATCAAGCAGACTTCAGGAAACTCTTTCTTGATCTGGCGTAAAGCCTTGAGGTAAAAAGTTTCAGGATTATAACTCTCCGAGGCCACCGCATCTTTTAGGGATTCAGGATAAGCCGGAAATACATCCACAGCACTGATCCCCAATTTCATGCAAGCCTCAATTTCACGAAGCATCCCATCCAAAGATCGTCTGTAGATACCTGGCATGGAAGCAACCTCGCTTTCCTGATCGCGACCCTCCACCAAAAACAAGGGGAAGATCAAGTCCTTGACGGACACCTGCGTTTCTTCCACTAGGTTGCGGACAGCTTCAGATTTACGGTTGCGACGTGGTCTACGGGAATTCATCAGGGTATCAGTTGATGTATTAAATCGGGTCCAATTTCGGAATAATCCTCGATATACCAGTCACAGGGAGGCAAATCGGATTTTTGATGGGAAGAAAGCACCGCCACTACTTTCATTCCGGCATTTTTAGCTGCGCTCACCCCAGAAAAGGAATCCTCAAAGACTAGGCAGCGATCGGGAGTCAGGGAAAGGTTGGCAGCAGACTTCAGATACACCTCAGGGTCGGGCTTGTGCTTACTTACTTGCTCACTGGCCAACGCGGATTCCAGGTGGGGGAAAAGATCCAGCTTCCCTGCGATCAGTTCCATGTTGGCAAAAGGGGCAGAAGTGGCAATGCCTGTTTTCAGCCTGGCTTGCTTCAGCCCATGAAAAAAATCTAAAAATCCAGAGATGGGATCTATATGGTGCTGGTAGATCTCGCGAAACAAACTTTCCTTTTCAAATTCCAAGTCAAGGAGCTCCTGCCCTTCAATTTTTCTACCTAAAAAATGACTCAGGATATAGCCATTATTTTTTCCATACATGTACTGGAAATACTCCTCCTCCGTTGGAAATAGGTTACGCTTCTCAAAAAAGCGGGAAAAGGCCTGGGCATGGAAGGGATTGGTATGACAAATCACTCCATCCATATCAAAAATGACGGCTTTAGACATTAGAAGGATAGTTTAACTGGAAAACTGCAGGTAGACGTTTTTGTTGAGATCAACCGTAGGTGGCTACCACCGACTCTATGATGTCCACACACTCGTGCAATTGCTCCTCGGTCAGCACCAGCGGAGGCGCAAAGCGAATGATATTGCCATGCGTAGGCTTGGCCAAGAGGCCTGCTTCAGCAAGTTTGACACATATATCCCAGGCAGTGCTACTGTCGGGGCTATCGTTGATGACTACTGCATTGAGCAAGCCCTTGCCTCGCACCAGTTGAAGGACCGAATACTTGTCCACCAAGACCTGCATACGAGCCCGGAATAACTCACCCAAGTAGCGTGCATTCTGAGCCAGGTGTTCGTCGCGCACCACCTCAAGTGCGGTCATGGCCACTTTTGCTGCTATCGGGTTGCCTCCAAACGTGGAGCCATGCTGTCCAGGTTGCAAGACGTCCATGACTGCATTGTCTGCCAGTACGGCGGAAACAGGGTAAAAGCCTCCCGAAAGGGCCTTGCCCAAAATCAGTATATCCGCCTTGGTGTAGCTAGACTGCTTTTCACAATGTCCTGCACAGCTACAGTTGCCACACACAGCAAGCAAGGAGCCCGTCCGTGCGATGCCTGTTTGAATCTCATCAGCGATGAGCAACACGTTCTTTTTGCTACAAGCAGCCTTGGCTTCTTGAATATAGGTCGCAGCAGGAGTATACACGCCTGCCTCACCTTGGATGGGTTCTATCAGAAAGCCAACCACCGTAGGATCTTCTAGCGCTTGAGTCAACGCAGCAATATCGTCGTAGGGAATGGTAATGAAACCGGGCGTGAAGGGCCCAAAACTCTTGCGCGCATTGTCATCTGTAGAAAAGGAGACGATGGTGGTCGTCCTTCCGTGAAAATTATTTTCGGCCACGATGATTTTGGCCTCGTTTTCAGACACTCCTTTTACCTCATGTCCCCATTTACGAGCCAGCTTGAGGGCGGTTTCCACCCCTTCGGCTCCGGTATTCATAGGGAGCACTTTGTCGTAACCAAAGTAGTTGGTGATGTACTGTTCAAAAGGACCAAGCTGGTCGTTATAAAATGCACGGGAAGTGAGAGTAAGGGTTCCCAATTGCTCAATCATGGCGTCTTTGATGCGCGGGTGGCAGTGGCCTTGGTTGACCGCCGAATAGGCCGACAGAAAATCATAGTACCGCTTGCCCTCTACATCCCATAAAAATACCCCTTCGCCTCTGGCCAAAACGACCGGCAAGGGATGGTAATTGTGCGCACCATGTGCATGTTCGAGTGCAATAGCTTGACTGCTTGAGGTGATGGTTTCCATGATTTACTTAAATTTGTGACTTGGGTAAGAAGTTCCTACCCCCAAATATAGGAAATGCCTTTGGGCTATGCCATGAAACATGAAAAGAAGGGAGTTCCCGAATTGACGGCGGAAGATTATTACCTCAACGCCCAAGGACTGCTGGTTTTTACCGCCAAATACCACCTCAAGCGAGGGTATTGCTGTGGCAGCGGATGTAAACACTGCCCCTATCCAAAAACCTGAATTTACAGGGAATATTTTTAAACTTGCTTGTTGTTAATTCCCGAAAAGTTCCGATATTTGCAGACCCAATACAGAAACGCACACCTATTACGATACATCATCATGGCAAAAGTTTGTGACATCACCGGAAAAAGACCTCGAGTAGGTAACAACGTGTCCCATGCAAACAACAAAACGAAGCGTAGATTTTACCCAAATCTTCACAAGAAGAATTTCTACGTTCCTGAAGAAGACGCATGGATTACGTTGAAAGTGTGCTCCAAGGCATTGAAGACAATCAACAAGAAAGGAATTACTGCAGTTTTGAAAGAAGCGCAGGAAAATGGCATGATTGTAATCAGATAATCAACGTCACATTCCCTTAAATCAACACAGAGATGGCTAAGAAAGGCAACAGAGTACAAGTGATTATGGAGTGTACAGAGCACAAAAACTCTGGCATGCCAGGTACTTCTAGATACATCACAACCAAAAACAGAAAAAACACAACTGAAAGATTGGAATTGAAAAAATTCAACCCAATCCTTAAGAAAGTGACTGTTCACAAAGAAATAAAGTAATTCTAGCTCGGGACCTAGTCCCTTAAACGTAAATGCAATGGCTAAGAAAGTTGTAGCAACCCTAAAAAAAGAAGGTGGCGTGTCTTACGCCAAAGTAATCCGTGCCGTAAAGTCTCCAAAGACTGGTGCATACACCTTTAGAGAAGAAATGGTCCCTTCTACCGAAGTTCAGGCCGTTTTGAACAAATAATTTTACCTTCCTTGTGCTGGTACTGAAGTCCCTCTGAATTTCTCAGTAGGGACTTTTTCATTACCTTACCTTCCAATTAACGACATCACCCATGGGAATCTTTGGTTTCTTCTCAAAAGAGAAAAAAGAAAGTTTGGATCAAGGCCTGCAGAAGACCAGTGAATCCATTTTTTCCAAACTCAGCAAGGCTGTCGTCGGCAAATCAAAAGTAGACGAAGAAGTACTCGACGAACTCGAAGAGGTACTCATCAGCGCGGACCTTGGTGTAGAAACCACCGTCAAGATCATCCAACGCATCGAAGCGCGCGTTGCCCGTGACAAATACCTCAATACCTCCGAGCTAGACGTTATCCTTCGCGAGGAAATCGCATTACTCCTTGCGGAAAACAACAGCCAGGACCTACTCGATTTTGACATCCCTGCAGACAAAAAGCCTTACGTCATCCTTGTCGTGGGTGTCAACGGTGTAGGGAAAACCACCACCATAGGCAAGCTAGCCAACCTCTTCAAAAGCGCCGGAAAATCGGTCGTTCTCGGCGCTGCCGACACCTTCCGTGCTGCAGCAGTAGACCAACTCATCCTCTGGGGCAACCGGGTGGGCGTACCCGTGGTATCCCATGGCATGAACACTGACCCTGCCTCTGTAGCCTTCGACGCAATCAAGCAAGGGCTCGACACCCAAGCCGACGTAGTTATCATCGACACCGCAGGACGCTTGCATACCAAAGTCAACCTGATGAACGAGCTCACCAAAATCAAGCGGGTGATGCAAAAATTCATTCCAGAAGCTCCACACGAGATTCTACTGGTCTTGGATGGCTCTACTGGCCAAAATGCCTTCCTCCAAGCGAAGGAATTTATCAAGGCTACCGAAGTGAGCTCCCTAGCCATCACCAAACTCGACGGCACCGCCAAAGGTGGCGTGGTGATTGGTATTTCAGACCAGTTTAAGATTCCTGTCAAGTACATTGGCGTAGGAGAAAAGATGACCGACTTGCAGCTCTTCAACCGCACCGAGTTTGTCGACTCCCTCTTCAAAAAGAACTAAACTTTTAATCCCCCGAAACCTCGGGGGATTTTTTAGTTAACCCCATTGGCTTCAACGAATAGCGGCTGAAAATCACAAGCACCATTTACATCCGAGGAGCTGAAAAATTCGTAAACTTGAAATCATGACAAAAGTAATCTTTCAAGAAACTCAGCGATTCAGACAAGTCTGGATTTGGGCACTCATACTAGGAATTACAGGAGTATCACTTGGCTCTTTATTTTTTTTCGAAAGAGATGTCCCCTTAAATAGTGGGAATTTAGCCTTCCCCATTGGGATGCTTATTCTGTTAATTTCCCTATTTCTAGGACTTACTTTATCTACACGAATCACGGAAAACAGTTTGTCCTTCCGATATTTTCCGTTTACAAAGTGGAGAGTATTTCGCTTTGAAGAAATTGAAGCCCTCGAATTGGTCGAATACAATGGATTGTGGGAGTATGGAGGCTGGGGAATCAAATGGAATGGAGACACCTGGTCTTACACTACAGGCGGCAAGTGGGGTATACTGGTCAAAACATCCGATAAAAAATTTCTCTTGGGAACTCAACAACCAGAGCAAGTCAAGCGAGTAATCGACGAATTTAAAGCGCGTAAGTCTGCTCAAAATCCTGATGCTTAACCTCAATCCTGAAGAAAATCGGAAAGGCTGAACTCAAAAAAGAAAGATCCTTCCAAAAAAAGAAAAGAAGACCTTTCTCTTTTGGTAACTTGCGGTCGCATTTGTGAACGCCATGAAATCCATCATCAGCTTTGTAATCCGCTACATCCCCAGGCCTATCCTCCAAACGGTAAGCCCACTGGCGATGAAGGTACTCTCCCAACTCAATAGCGGCAAGGAGGTAACCTGCCCAGTTTGCGATCACTCCTACCAAAAATTTCTTCCCTACGGACGCATCGCACGAGAAAATGCGCTTTGCCCAAACTGCTTGGCACTCGAACGCCACCGCTTGATGTGGCTTTTCCTTCAGGAGAAAACTAATTTTTTCACAGCCCCCCTAAAGGTACTTCATGTTGCCCCAGAGCATTGCTTTATCAAGCGCTTTGAGGCACTTCCCAACTTGGATTACATCACGGCAGACATCGAGTCACCACTTGCCAAAGTGAAGATGGATGTACATGCCATCCCTTTTCCTGACAATACCTTTGACGTCGTTTTTTGTAACCACGTACTCGAACATGTGGAAGACGATATACTCGCCTGCTCGGAATTTAATCGGGTTTTAAAGCCTGGAGGATGGGGCATCTTGCAATCGCCTGTTTATCAATTGGAAGCTACCTTAGAAGACAAGACCATCACCGATCCTGCTGAGCGCGAGCTCCTATTTGGTCAACGCGACCACGTACGGAAATTTGGCAAGGACTATGCTGCCCGACTTCGAAACTCAGGTCTTCAGATCGAAGAAAATCAATTTGTAAAGGAGCTTGACCCCACTAAGGTTAAGCAGTACGCCTTAGCTCCGGACGAAGTGATCTTTGTTTGTCGCAAAGGCAACTAAGCCTTACGCCACTTTACAAACAGCTCTACCAGGAGACCTAGCCCATAACCGCAGAGTTGGATCAAAGATGCCAACAGAGCCAAATGCCCTACGAGTAGCAACCCGGAGTTCCATGTAGCTTGATAGACTACCAAGCCCGCCCAAATCCAAAAAATCACCAGCTGCGGAATATGCAATACCTGCACGAAAAGCAGGTTGATCACGAGGGAAACTAAAAAAAGCAAAAAGAAGGTAGGCAGCCAGTGCACCAGCTTGATTGCCTCTGGGTGAAAGCGAGACACGTTAACTCGATTTCGGCCAAAAGAAAAGGCCTGCTTCGCGAAGGACCACAGGGTATTTTTTCGTTTGTGGTAGACAAAAGCTTCAGACACCAATTCCAATCGGAATCCAGCCTTCTTGATGCGCAGGCTCCATTCAATGTCTTCCCCACGGTTGGGGTCTACAAAACCGCCCAGCTGTTCAAATACGCGTCTTGAAACCCCCATATTGAATCCCCTCGCCTGATAGGCAGCCGGATCCTTGAGCTTACCCCGAATTCCTCCCGTCGTCCAGAAAGAAGTCATTGCAAAGTCCATCGCTTTTTGGAGTGGAGAAAAATCTTCTGCTGCCGCATCTGGCCCGCCAAAGGCATCCAAAGAACGCGTTGCTATCGCTTTTTCAAGCGCTTCAAAATAGGTAGGTGGCAGGAGCACATCCGAATCGAGGATCACAAAAAACTCGCCTTTGGCCTGTTGCATCCCAAAATTACGCGCAAAGCCTTGGCCGGTATTTTCCTGGTAGAAATAGTGAAGGGTGAGTTGGTCTGCAAAAGTATCCACTACATCCTTGCAGCGAAGGGTGGAACCATCTTCCACCACGATCACTTCAAACTGGCTATAGCTTTGCGCAAGCAGGCTGCTTAGCAATTCCCTTAGTTCACCCGGTCGATTGTAAACAGGAATGATACAGGAAAAGAACATTAAAAATCGAGATTGATTTCTTCGTCAATTTTGTACTCGGGCTCTTTGGCTTGGTTGGACGTCATCAATTCCGCAATGAAGCCCGTCAAAAACAATTGTGCCCCGATCACTAGCGCTACCAAAGCCAAGAAAAACACAGGCTGATCTACTACCTCTCGCACTTTAGTGCCTTGGCTTAGTCCATAAATCTTTTGCGAAATCAGCCAGGCCGTAATCACAAATCCTGTAAGGAAAGACAGCGTGCCTAGCAAGCCAAAAAAGTGCATCGGCTTTTTCTTGTAGCGGTGCACAAAGGAAACGGATATCAGATCGAGGAAGCCATTGAGAAAACGCTCCAAACCAAACTTCGAGTAGCCGTATTTTCGAGCACGGTGTTCCACCACTTTCTCCCCGATTTTAGGGAAGCCATTCCATTTGGCCAAAAGTGGGATGTAGCGGTGCATTTCACCATAGATATGGATGTTCTTCACCACCTTATTGCGGTAGGCTTTTAGACCACAGTTAAAATCATTCAATTGAATGCCTGAAATCCAGCGGGTAACGCCGTTGAAAAATTTAGAAGGGATTGTTTTGGACAAGGGGTCGTGACGCTCCTTTTTCCAGCCGGAGACCACGTCCAAGCCTCCCTTAATTAGGGCATAAAGACCGGGAATTTCATCGGGGCTATCTTGAAGGTCCGCGTCCATGGTGATCACCACTTCTCCGGAGCAACGCTTAAAGCCCGCATCGAGAGCGGCAGATTTACCGTAATTCCGCGTGAAATTGATTCCTTTCAAGGAAGTATTACTAGCTGATAATTCTTGTATCATTTCCCAAGAACGGTCAGTACTCCCGTCATTGATCAAGAGCACCTCATAGGAAAATCCATGTTCCTTCATGACCCGGTGAATCCACTGGGTCAGTTCAGGAAGCGACTCCTCTTCGTTGAAAACAGGAACAATTACGGAAATCTGGGTCATGTTAAAAGTCTAGAGACTTGTCTCGCTTCTTAAGAATTGCTCCCAAAATTAAGGCAATAATGGCATAAAAGATCAATGCAAGGCCAAAAGCTTTCAATTGACCCGCAAGAGTAAAGCTAGAGGCAGAGGCTTCTCTCATTGCATCAAGAGTCTCAGTTGGCATGGAGTCAGGGTTTTGGCCAATTCCTTCCATCATCTTAAGTTGTGCCTCAAAAGTTAAATCAGCCAAAACTTGTGGCAAGCTTGGATCAATTACTTGAAACAAAAGAATGTTCCCAATAAGGCCAACAATACCAGAAATTAAAATCGCAAAAAAACTAAAGCTGAAGGCTGATCCAAAAGATAAAAATCCGCCTACTTCCTTTCTATATTCTTTTCCAAAGTAAATGATGAGCCCAACGAAAAGAACCAAAATTCCCAAACCATAATACCAAGCAGTAAGTAATGCTACATCGATAAAGTAGGCTAAGTAAGAGAGAACCAGGGTCACAAGGCCAATGATCAGGCCAGGCTTTACAGCCGATTGGATGGGAGAAGATGCTTGTTCGTTCATGATACGCTAGGATTTTTCCTTAAAATAATAGAAATAATGATACTAAAGAACATTCCGGGGATGATTTTCCAAATGCCATCGTTGAGCGCCACATCCCAGGGACTCATGGTTTGGATATTCGCCTTGGTTAGGTCATAGGATTCCTGACCCACCTGACCCACGATGGCGGCTTGACTAGCCTCTAGCACCGCTCCCTTTGCTTGCTGTATGGCTGCAAAAAGTTCCGTATTGCCTTCCAGAATCAGCCAAATCCCAAGTACGGAAAGTAGCGCTAGCAATACGTAGGTAACCGCTCCAATGGTCATGCCTTCGGCAAAAGAAAGGAAGCCCTCGTTTTTGTAATCCTTAAAAAAACGGATGGCCAAATACACCGCAAAAGGCGTAATCAGGTACCCAAAAACTAGGTTGAGGTTGGTGGGATCCGCATTAAACAGGGAGAGGATAAAGAAAGAGCTGACGCTTAAAATGCCACCCAGTGCCCCGAATTGATAGGCTGTTTTTAGGTATTTATTCATTCACGTGAAGGAATTGACCTTGGTGAATGCAGTACTTGACCTTTCCTTTCAGCTCTTTGCCAAACCAGGGATGGTTGGCCGAAAGGGAGGCATTGCTCTTTTCGTCGTAGGTCCAGCGCTCGTTGGGGTCAAAAATCGTCCATGAAGCCGCTCCCTTCCCAAGGATTTTCTCTGGCCCTGTGGTGATCTTTTCGATGAGCAACTCCCATCCCAATTCCTCTGCGAGGGTCACTAGGGCGGGCAGGAAGGTTTGCAAGCCAGTCATCCCGAAGGCTGCCTGATCAAACTCACAGAACTTAGCATCGACATCTTGCGGCTGGTGGTTGGATACTAGGGCGTCGATTGTCCCGTCTTTTATTCCTTGTACCAAGGCCGCTCGGTCATTAGCTCCTCTGAAGGGTGGCTTGACTTTGAGGTGGGTATCGAAAGTTTCGAGGTCCTCATCACTGAATAGCAATTGGTAGATGGACACGTCGGCAGTTACCTGAAGCCCTTCTTGTTTGGCTTTTCGGATTAGGTCAACCCCCTTAGCTGTGCTCAGGGTTTGGAAGTGCACTTTTCCACCGGCATAGCGGAGGAGTTCAAGGTTTCGTTGGATGGCTACATCTTCAGCGAGGTTTGGAATCCCTTTCATACCCAGCTTGGTAGACATTTCACCTTCGTGCATCTGCCCAAAGATTGCCAGCAAGGGATCGTAGGCATGGTCGAAAAGCGTGCCCTCAAATTTCTGTAGGTAGTAGAGGATCTTCATGTAGCGATCCGCATTGGCGAGCGGCTTGGTGCCGTCTCCAAAAAATTGGATACCTGACTGAAAGTGCATGTCAAGCATTTCCGTGAGGTCCTCCCCTTCGGTGTTTTTGGTAACTGCGCCAAGGACAACCAATTCTTGAGGGAATTCTTTTGCCTTACTTATCAGGAAGGCTACTTCTGTTTTGGAATGGATAACCGGATCGGTATTGGGCATGACGACAGCCTTGGCAAAGCCACTGGCCTGCAAGGAGGCACAGAGGGAGGCGACTGTTTCTCGGTACTCTTGTCCTGGCTCTCCAAGTCCACAGCGCAGATCAATCCAGCCGGGAGAGGCCAAGTAGCCATGACAATCAATTACTTGGTCGTAGGCGGAAGGATTTGTTGTCTCCGTAGGTGTCAAAACTCCATCAGCAAAAGCATAGGCTCTTGGAGTAGAAATCTTGCCTTGTTGTATGAGTTTGAGGTGTTGTAGTAGAACCGCCATTCCAAGATGTTTTGCTGCAAAATTGCAATTTATTCACTGAAAAGAAAAATGGCTATGTAGGCTAAGGTTGAAAAGGGTACGAAGTACTAGGTACAAAGTACCAGGATTGAAGATTGTACCAAGTACCAGGATTTTAAAGAAACAAGAGCCGAGAAGCAAGAGATTAGACTCAGTTCGCTGTACTATGAGTTTCGGGCGGTTTACGAATCCCCACTTCACCCTTCTTCAATCAGTGTTGGGCATTTTGCAAAAAAAAGAAGCGCGAAACAAGAGCCAAGACCAGAAAGCCTGCTGACAGTAGAGACTAGCTTTCCCCACTTCCTCCTTCTTCACTCAGCGTTCAGCGTTCGACATTATCCGCCGCGGCGGACAAGTCGTTAGTATTTAGTATCAAGTAGCCTCAACAGAATCATTCTGGTCCATACTTGATACTTGCTACTCTTTACTTGCTACTAATAAAAAAAGCCCTTCGAAGTGAATCGAAGGGCTTAA
>JBIIFN010000004.1:0-41079 GCA_044237325.1 Algoriphagus sp. | reverse complement strand
GATTTTTTGTAGCTCGGGTAGGGATTGTTTTTTCATGAGGCTAGGTTACTTGAGCACTTGTGCCGTATGGTTCTTGGTATCTACTTTTTCGATGATTTCGGCGATTTTTCCCGCCTCGTCGATGACAAAGGTGGTTCGCGCAGTACCCATGTAGGCGCGGCCATACATGGATTTTTCCACCCAAGTTCCGTAGGCATGGTGTACGGTGAGGTCCGTATCCGCAATAAGGGAAAAGGGGAGGTTCTGCTTTTCAATAAATTTTTGGTGCGACTTTTCAGTATCTGAGCTTATGCCGAACACAACATAGCCAGCTTTGAGTAGCTGCTCGTAATTGTCCCGAAGGTTGCATGCCTGCGCAGTGCATCCCGGAGTAGCATCTTTTGGGTAAAAATAGAGGATGACCTTTTTTCCTAGGTAGTCGGATAATTTTACGGTTGCTCCCGTTTCAATTTTTGCTTCGAAAGCGGGTGCCTGTTGGCCTACTGCTAATGACATGATCTTATTTTTTGCGTGATAATCAAATTAATTGAGGGTTCCCTTCCATTCTGCGACGTTGCCTGCCTGGTCGGTAACCCGAAGGATTGCGGCCCCTTTGCCCAAACCACCTTCTAAAGGCTCTGACCAAATAACCGCTTGCTTGTACTCGTAGCGCATCAACACCCAAGCTCCATTGACGAAGGCCTCAAAACTTTTGATGCCAGATAGGTTGTCTTTAATGGTAAACCGCATCTCTTGGCTCGTTGATTTTATGGGAGAGATACTTGGTTTTATAACGTCCTCAGCTAAAACAAAACTACCAAAATTTCTGGTTTTAAATTGGATGCGATTGCCCTGCCACTCCCCACCAACAAAACTTAGTGCGCCGTTTGACGAGCGCTGGTAAATATGTGCCTTGGTTTTATTGCCTGTGTAGCCAGGTACATCCCATAGCACTTCTATAGGGTTCCAAAGGTAGGAGGTAGTTTCACCTACAGTCAACACTGGGGCAGCCCCTGTACCGGACTGGGATAGCCGTAGGTACAAATCCTCCAGTAGGCTGTTTGCTTCCGTTTTTACTTGTACTGTTGCGGTGGCATTCAAATGTTCCTTATCTACAGGGAAACGGCCCATGAGGTCAGGAACATAAACTTCTGAACAAAGGTCAATTTTGCTAGGTAGCCCAAATCGCATGTCCCAGAGGTAGGTTCTGCTGGCGGCATCTTGGTAGGCAGGCATGATCTCGTACGTTTTGTTACCTATGAAGTACTTGGCCAATCCACCTTTGTTGGTTTGTGCCACCTTGATTTTCATGATATTTTTAAAATAGCTTACCTGAGGGCTCGGTGGTGCAGGTCCGTCTGACTTTGTTGAATCTAGGTCTGAACCTACTAACGTGAGCTGCACAGTTCGTGCATTGTTATAAGCATCGCGCAAGGTGATTTTTACGTTTTTCTTGGCCCCTGCTTCGAGCACGAATACACCAGTTCCAGGCGCATTGGGGCTAAAAAAATCAAATTTCAAGTCCTTTTGCTGGTAAAGCCTAGTGAATCGATTTTGGTGGGTATGGAGGAGAAAATGTCGGGTATACGTAAAATCAACTTTGTCTACTTCGAGTTTAAAGAGTGACCCCGAGTCATCAGAAACTTCAAATTTTGGAAAGCCATTCTGATTTTCTGCGCCATCGAGTTTGTCATACCCTTGAATTTCAAGTCCTACCTTCCCGCTGATGGTGATGGCCTCGGTGATTCGGTAGTTTGTTCCATTTAGCTCAGGCGTCAATTCTAGGCGTTGAAATTTCCCATTGACACGGCTATCAATTTCGAGAGGGACGATGGCAATTTTTTGTGGGGTAGGAGGAAGCTTATCAATAATCTCGGTAAATCCAGCCAAAAGCGGATCCATGGCGCGATCGAGGCTATCCCGTATTTCGAAGTGCAGGTGTGGACCGCCCGAACTTCCTGTATTACCGCCATAGGCAATCAATTCTCCTTTTTTTACAGGGAGTTCCCCGCGCTCAAGTGTAAGCTCCAATTCATTTTGCTTTGCAGCATACATCTTTTTCTTCATCCAGGCATGGAGGCTGGGATTAAAGGTGCGTAAGTGCCCGTAGAGCGTGATGTGGCCGCTAGGATGCTTTAGATAGAGTACATTTCCATAGCCAAAGGAGGAGATTTTAATCCTATGGATCCAGCCATCTGCAACGGCATAGATAGGTTCTCCTTCGACACCCCCAAACTTATAGTCAAGCCCTGTGTGAAAGTGATTGGGCCGGAGTTCGGAAAAATTCCCAGCCAAATAATTGCGGGCACCAGGTTTGACAGGTGAGCGAAAATAGCCCTTTTGAATCTGTTGGGCATGAGCACTAGAAAGTAGGAAAAAGCCAAGCACCAAGGCCCCCAAAAAGAGTTTATTTAATGGCAACATGCAATAGTTTTTCAGTGCCCAAAAACCCAGTGAGTTGGTCGCCTGGTTGTACGGGACCTACACCTGCAGGTGTACCAGTATAAATTAAATCTCCCTTTTTGAGGGTGAAAAATTGGGAGACGTAAGCGATGATTGTGGCAAAGTCAAATAACATCAATCCCGTATTTCCCTTTTGCCGGACTTCACTGTTGATTTCTAAGTGAAAGTCTAGATTTTTCAAGTCTCCCAGCTCTGCTACGGATTTGAACTCGCCGATAGGAGCGGAGCCGTTAAACGCTTTAGCAATTTCCCAGGGCAGACCTTTGGCTTTGCACTGGTCTTGAAGGTCGCGCGCCGTAAAGTCAATTCCGAGGCCGATTTCCTCGAAGTAGCGGTGTGCAAATTGGGGCTGAATGTATTTGCCTTCTTTCGAAATCTTGAGCACGAGCTCGATTTCGTGGTGGATGTTTTTTGAAAAATCAGGGTAGAAAAATGGTGCTCCTCCCTTCAATAGTGCTGTGTCTGGCTTTAAAAAAACAACCGGCTGTCCAGGTTGTTCGTTTTTCAATTCTTCGATATGCGCCGCATAATTGCGACCAATGCATATAATCTTCATTAGTTCTGAAATTTTAGAAATTCATTTTTTTAAGTTCTACGACCAGTTTACCCATCCACTGTCCATAGATGTTTTTGGAAGGATGGAGTTGGTCTTCAACTATTCCTTCTGGCAGGCCGCCATTTAATCGGTAATCGGCTGTGATGTCAATGAAAGTAACTGCGTATTTCTTACAAATAGCCTTCTTTGCCTCATTGTAACCATTTATTTCTTTAGCAACCTTAGCTGCATCTACTCCTTTTTGCGTTGCAAAGGGAGTAACACCCCAATCTGGAATGGACAGCACGAGTACATGTTCTTTTTTGCCTCTAGCAAATGCTATTGCTCGCTGAAGCATTTTTTCAAAATCTACTTCAAAGGACTCGATAGAGCGACCGCGGTACTGGTTATTGACTCCGATCAACAAAGTAACCAGGTCATAGCCTTCAGTAGCTGTGGGAGTTGACAGGATACCTGCTTCCAGTTCATCCACCGTCCAGCCTGTCTTGGCAATGATCAGTGGAGCTGTAAATGGGGTTTTCGCAGATTTATTCCATTCTCGTACCAGCTGCATGGGGTACCGATCGCCCAAGTCTACACCTTCCCCGATGGTATAGCTATCGCCCAAGGCGAGGTAGCTGAGTGAGGTGGGTTGTTCTTGGCTGAGGCAGGAGGAAGACATGGCTAAACAAAACAGAAGGGTGAATAGGGAGAAAAATGGGCTGCGCATGGGATTAGGCAGGTCGAAAGACATTTTCCAAGAGACTTATCGTTCCTGCATTCGCATTGAGTTGAACTTTAGCTCCTACAGGAAGGATAAACTGCCGGTTGATGTGGCCAATCATGGCTCCTGTGTAGGCAGGAATTCCCAAGGGAATGATGTATTGGTCCAAGAGTTGGTCAACCGTAAATGCGCCATAGCCAGCACCAGGTTTGCAATCAGAACATTGCCCAAATACAAAACCTTTTATCTTGTCTAGTGTCCCGTTTAACTTCAGCGTACTCAGCATACGATCGATGCGGTAGGGGTCTTCCCCCACATCTTCAATAAATAATATAGCGTCTTGAAAATCTGGATAATAGGCTGTTCCTGATAAAGCACTTAGTACAGTGAGGTTGCCCCCCAAAAGTCTTCCTTCAGCGGTGCCTGCAGTGAGGGTTTGAATTCTATTTCCCTTTACCACCAGATCATCACCTTTACTTTCTTCGTTTTTGAAGGTGACCAATTTTTGATCAAAAAACAGCTGTTGAAATTGATTGACATGGAAATCATTCCAGCTGCCTGAGCCGTTGGGCCCATGGAAAGTGATCAGGCCCGTTTGGCTTTGGATAGCACAGTGGAAGGCAGTGATATCAGAATAGCCGAGTAGGGGTTTGGGATTGGCTTTTATTTGTTTGTAATCAATCAGCTCCAAGATGCGTGCTGCTCCAGATCCCCCGCGAAGGCAAACAATAGCGGATACCTCTGGGTCGGCAAACATGGCATTGAAGTCCGCCGCACGCTCTTCATCGGTACCAGCGAGGTGTCCAAATCGATTTTTAAAACTTTCTCCCAACTTCACCTTTAGTCCTAGGGCCTCCATGGCTTCTTTGGCATAGGTAAATTCCATGCGGTCCGCAGTGGCTGCCGAGGGGCTGATGATGCCGACAGTTTGTCCGCGAAGGAGTGCTTTGGGAAGGAGTACTTTGGTTGGGTTCGCTTTCGCAAAATCCAGACCTAAGATGGGGCCTGTAGCCGCCATTAGGCCTATCGATTTCAAGAAATTACGTTTATTCATGGAGGGTTGGTTTTTTAGGTCAAGCTATGGGTTGAACAACTTAATCAATTCCTAGCTTCATCAAAAGTGATCACGGACTTGAATCATTACTTTTTCCACTTCTTTCCGTACGGTAGAGGCCGGAAAGGGGAAGTTGGAATTCATGAAGGCAAAGGCATATTTTTTGCCAGACTTAGTTTTTACCATACCTGCCAAACTATAAGCATTGCTCATGCTTCCTGTCTTAGCAAAAATATAGGGTTCTGCAGCCTGGAAAGTGTTTTTAAGTGTTCCTGATTTTCCCCCAATAGCAAGAAATTCATTGAGCTGGTCCTGTGGAAGGAGTTCTTGAAGTTTTTCGACTACACCAACTAAGGATCTAGGTGTGATCAAATTGTGTCTACTCAAGCCGCTTCCATCTACCCATTTGGGTCGGTCTTTAAGATCAGAAAGACTTGTGTTTAACAAATAGTCGATGGCTCTTTCATCGTCTAAGGATTTAAATAGTTTGTCTGAAACCATCAATAAAATCTGCTCAGCCAAAAAATTATCACTGATAAGCATCATTTCTCTCAGAACCGGAGCAAGGGCAGCTGCTCGAAATTCTTGGTGCTTTTGTGGGAGTACATCTGGTTTATAAATCCAAGTCACCCCTGTTTCTTTGCTTGCTAGTTCCACGAATAACTGCGGCTCTGTCTTGAATGGAATATACTTTTCACTACCTAAAAAATTCTTCGCGTTGTAATAAAAAGTGTTGCTGTGAAAATCTCGCTCTATATCCTTAATCGGCTTGTTTGTGGCTTTAAGTTTTGATTGAAAAATTTGTGGCTTTAGCTGGATTGAACTTCCTGAGTTCGTTACCTCAACTAGGTTTCCATAGATAGGCAAACTACTTCTTTCAGCGGAATAGTCGTAATAATAATCATCCCATTGCCAGCCATAACCATATGGTGTAGCCACTTGGTTAGCATCCGAAAATTGCACAACACGGTGTTTTCCAATTAATTTTTTAAAATCAGGTTGAGAGAAGTTCTTGTATTTCCAGCTTGGATCACCCGAACCCCAGATTTTCAAGGTATCTCCAGCGGATTGGTAGCGGAGGGTTTGCGTGCTATCCTTCAATACAACCAATGCAGCATACAGCGTAAATAACTTGGTGGTAGATGCTGGAATTTGGTACTGGTGGCTATTTTTTTCAAAGACCACCTGTTTGGTTTCTAAATCGTAAAGAATAAAACCTGTTAGATGGCCATCAAAAAAACTTTGCTTCCCGAAGGAATTTTGCAATTGCGATAAGGATTGCTGCGATACTTGACCATAGACAGTACTGCCAACAAAAGAAAGAATAAGGAGTAAGAGTGCTTTGCTTTTCAAGAGATTACTTGTTTTTAATGTTAAGATAGACAAGAGAACACCACCCTAGGATAAAGGCCAATCCACCTAATGGGGTGATGGCACCCAACCAAGTGATACCGGATAAGGACAAAAAATAAAGTGATCCAGAAAAAACTACAATTCCCAGTACCATGCACCAGGCTGCGAAAGGAATCCCCTTCCAATCTGGTTTGATTAAAGCTAGAATTCCTATCCCAACTAAAGCCAGCGTATGGTAAAAATGATAGTTTACAGCGGTTTGAAAGGTGTCCAGGCGGCCATTTTGCGTGAGCAGCGATTCGAGGCTATGTGCCCCAAAAGCCCCTAAGCCTACAGCTAGGGCACCGGAAATGCCGGCAATGGTGAGTATAGTTTTTCCGTTCATGGCGTTGGGTAATTTCGGCTTCCAAAAATGGCGGAGCCAATACGTACCATGGTGCCGCCTTCTTCCTGGGCGATTTGGTAATCGCCACTCATGCCCATGGAGAGTTCGGTCAGCTCCACAAAAGAGGGGAGGGGTTGTTTTTTTAATGTTTCAAAAAGGTGCTTCAAGCGGCTAAACTCGGACCGAATCTGCGTCAGATCCTCGGTGAACGAAGCCATTCCCATTAATCCACGTACTTGAACATGAGTCAGGTTTGTAAATTCAGGACTTGAAAGCATGACTTCTAGTTCCTCTTGGTCAAAGCCAAACTTACTTTCTTCGGTTGCGATGTGGATCTGAAGCAAAACAGGAATGGCACGATCGATTTTTTTGCCCTGCTTGTCAATTTCCAACAGTAGTTTGAAGGAATCTACGCCATGGATAAGGTGTACAAAAGGGGCGATGTATTTGATCTTGTTGCTTTGTAGGTGTCCAATCATGTGCCAGCGCGTATCTGCTGGCATATCGGGTTGCTTGGCCTGAATTTCCTGGACCTTATTTTCTCCAAAATCCCGTATTCCCGCAGCGTAAGCTTGCTGAAGATCGGCCAAGGGTTTGGTCTTGCTGACTGCAATCAGCAGACAGTACGGATTGGGAAAAGATCTTTTTACTTGGTCTAGGTTGGCTTTAATATCCATTGAAGAAAATTCGGAGGGAATGACTTCCAAATATAACCCAAGCTGCCGTATTTTTGGAGATGCATCTTGCGATTTTAGAAGGTATTGAAATGGGCCTATTGCTCTGCCTAATGGTAGGGCCGGTTTTCTTCGCATTGATGAGTAGCAGTATCGACAATGGATTCAAACATGCCGCCATACTTGCCCTTGGGGTCTTGTTTAGCGACTTGGTTTATGTAGGAATTACCTACTTCGGTATTCATTTTTTAACCCGTTATCCGCTGATTGAACAATCCCTTGGCTATGTAGGTGGGCTTATTTTGTTGGGCTTTGGCGCCCGCTACTTTACCAAAAAAGTGCCGGCCATCGGCGAAGAGGGTGCATTAACTCCTGCAAGTAAAAGAAAAGCCTTCCTGCAAGGGTTTGGCATCAACGGCATCAATCCCTTTGTACTCTTGTTTTGGATTTCCATAGCCAGCATGGTGGCAGTGAAGGATAATTGGGGCATGGGAGAAACTTCCTTGTTTTACTTAGGGTTATTGATGACTGTTTTCTTGACCGATGTGGGTAAGGCTTTTTTGGCAGGCCAACTGGCGCCATTGATGTCTCCTTGGGTGCGTAAACTGCTAAACATTGGTGTAGGGTTGCTGATTTGTTATTTTGGGCTGAACATGCTCTGGACCACCTGGCAGGGATAAGTTTGCTGCCTATCTGTACTAGAAAAGTGATAACTTAGCTCACCATGATCATAACCCCCAGCCTCCCTCAAAAAGCCATTCTCATCTTCCTTTTTTGTTTCGCTGCCTTGCCACTTTTTGCACAGGAGGCCATAGGCTTAGAAGAGTTTAACCAAACGAGGCTCGCCTACAACCAATCGGGCATGCTAATCTTGGGGAGCTGGGCCCTCGTCAACCTCATTTGGGGCAGCCTAGGAGTGAGAAAATCCACGGGAGAGACGAAGGCCTTTCATCAGATGAATGCGTATTGGAACGTGGTCAATCTTGCCATTGCGGGATTTGGCTACTGGCAAGCTAGCCAGGAAGTACCAGGACTAGACTTTTGGGCGAGTATCGAAGCGCAGCACGGTATTGAAAAAATACTCTTGCTCAATTGCGGCTTGGACTTGGGCTATATCGCGATGGGTGGCTACCTGATGGAACGAGGGCGACGGAAAGAAAAGGGGCAGTGGGTAGGTTTTGGCAAATCCATTGTGCTGCAAGGCGCCTTTTTATTGGTCTTTGATGCAATCTTGTATGGATTTCACAACAGCCATGCAGCCGAGTTGGCAAAGCTAGTCAATGCCCTAGCGCTTGATATAGCCTGATAGAAGTTTAGAAAGTAATTCCAGTTGTAACAGCAGGAGCTAAGTTAGGTAGGCACATTTCTCCTCCTACGTAACTTCATCCGTTCTCCTTTTCTATTTTTTTTTAGCTTTACCCTATGGAAAATCTAGCCCCTTGTCCCAGCTGTGCCTCTGAGTATACCTATGCGATGGATGCTTTACTCGTTTGTCCCGACTGTGGACTGGAGTGGGATCCCTCGGAAGTTGGTGAAGAGTTGGAAATGGGCTTAGTAGTGAAAGATGCCAACGGCGCGCTATTGGCTTCGGGAGATACGGTCGTCATCATCAAAGACCTTCCTGTAAAAGGTGCTCCAAAAGCCATTAAATCAGGCACGAAAGTAAAAAATATCCGCTTGGTCGAAGGAGATCATAACATCGACTGCAAGATTGATGGTTTTGGTTCCATGGCTTTGAAGTCTGAGTTTGTACGAAAGGCTTGAGACCAACCTGTAACTCTTAGAACGACTTACCCAATCAAAGACAAAAAAAAATCCCACTGCAGTACGCGGTGGGATTTTTTGTGGGGTAAATAGTGCGCTTAGGCCAAGTAGGTAGCTACCGGCGTATAAGGCATATTGAATGCTTGAGCAACTGCTTCGTACACGATCTCGCCGTTGATGACGTTTAAGCCAGGTACGAGATCCGCATTTTCTTGAGCTGCCTTCTTCCATCCCTTGTCCGCCAGTTGAATGGCATAAGGAAGGGTGGCATTGGTCAAGGCTAGGGTAGAGGTATAAGGCACTGCTCCAGGCATGTTGGCTACGCAATAATGCACTACATCGTCGATGATGTAGGTTGGATTTTCGTGGGTGGTAGGCTTGCAGGTTTCGATGCAACCTCCTTGATCTACGGCCACATCCACGACGACAGCTCCTTTTTTCATGTCTTTAAGCATGTCCTTGGTGATGAGGTGTGGCGCTTTGGCTCCAGGAATCAATACCGCACCAACCACAAGGTCTGCATGCTTGATCATCTCACGAACATTGTACTCGTTGGACATCATTGTCTTCACGTTGGCAGGCATCACGTCCGCCAAATAGCGCATTCTAGCAAGCGACACATCTAGGATGGTCACGTCTGCTCCCAATCCTGCTGCCATCCAGGCCGCTTGGGTACCGACAATGCCTCCTCCGAGGATGAGCACTTTCGCAGGGAGTACACCAGGTACGCCTCCCAACAAAATACCTCTGCCACCCAAAGGCTTTTCAAGGTAGTTTGCACCTTTTTGAATCGCCATTCTTCCGGCTACTTCAGACATAGGTACGAGTAGGGGAAGGCTACGGTCTGCTTTTTCTACTGTTTCGTAGGCCAAACAAATAGCCTTACTTGCCACCATGGCCTTGGTTAACGGTTCGTAAGAAGCAAAGTGGAAATAGGTAAATAGAAGTTGATTGGGTTTGATCAAGCTGTACTCCGATTCAATAGGCTCTTTCACCTTCATGATCATCTCAGCAATCGCATAGGTAGCTTCAATGCTTGGTAGAATCTTTGCTCCAGCAGCTTCGTAAGCAGCATCGGGGAAACCGCTGCCTTCACCTGCAGTTTGCTGTACATAGACTTGATGGCCTCTTTTAACCAACTCTTTTGCGCCAGCTGGAGTGAGCGCTACTCGGTTTTCATTGTTTTTGATTTCCTTAGGAACACCTATAATCATGGCTAAGTCGATTTGGATTTATAGTATGCGGCAAAGATACTAAGCAAATGATGTTTAACCAGCTATACCTAGAATACTATTTGGCTAGCATTTTGTATTTGCCTCTTTTTCCAAAGTTTATTTCAAATTTTTCCCTCTGCGTCCATAAAATTTTAAAAAATGAATTTTTGGGAATAATTATTTTGGTTTTTTTTAAAAAAGAACCAACAAATTCCTTTCGTACGAATAGCTATTGAGCGGGATATATCATGCGATTTAACTTAATTAACAAAATATTATTTTTTATTTATTCAAATTAGCGCACATTACCAAATTTTAAATGGGTAAATCCCTAGAAGAAAATTTGTACATATCCGGTTAATGGCTATTTTTGACAGCAACTAGTAAACCCAAATGAGATAGCTTTAAGAAATTCATCGGTATGGCGGGAAAATCACAAGGAAAGCTGCAGCAAGCAAGCTCCCTTCAGCAGCAGGAGGTATTGGAGGATTTTAGAATTGCAGTAACCAGCAGGCATGCCTCGCTGATGGGCCGCAAGGAAGTGTTCATGGGCAAGGCGAAGTTTGGTATTTTCGGTGACGGAAAGGAACTTGCCCAAGTAGCCATGGCACGTGCTTTTCAAAAAGGAGATTTTAGAGCAGGTTACTACCGGGACCAAACCTTGATGATGGCCCTAGGTGAGCTGACCGTGCAGCAATATTTTGCGCAGCTATATGCCCATGCCAACGTGGAGGCCGAGCCTGCAAGTGCTGGCCGCTTGATGAATGGACACTTTGCTACGCGTTCGCTAAATGAGGATGGGAGCTGGAAGTCACTTACTTCTCAATACAACTCTTCTGCAGATATTTCCCCTACAGCGGCACAAATGCCCAAGCTATTGGGCTTGGCTTTTGCCTCCAAACTTTTCCGTGGCAATAAAGGTCTGAAGTCGTTTACTGATTTTTCAGTGAATGGCAATGAGGTTGCCTGGGGCACCATCGGCAATGCCTCTACATCCGAAGGCATGTTTTTTGAATCCCTCAATGCTGCTGGCGTCCTTCAAGTACCCATGGTGGTATCCGTTTGGGACGATGGCTTCGGCATCTCCGTTCCGAAAGAGTTTCACACCACAAAGGGAAGCATTTCAGAAATTTTGACGGGCTTGCAGCGTACAGACACTGAAAAAGGGTTTGAAATCCTTCGCGTGAAAGGCTGGGACTACGAGGCCCTAGTCGACGCGTTTGCCACTGCTGGTCGAATAGCTAGAGAAGAGCACGTACCTGTCTTGCTTCACGTTGAAGAAATGACCCAGCCTCAAGGGCATTCTACCTCAGGTTCCCACGAACGCTACAAATCTTCGGAGCGCTTGAAATGGGAAAAGGACTGGGATTGCATCGATAAATTCAAGGAATACATCGTTTCCTCCGGTTTTGCCACGGCAGATCGATTGGACGAAATAGAAGCCGAAGCAAAAGTTGAGGTCAAGCGTCAAAAGGATGCAGCTTGGAGCGCCTTTTCTGGAGAAATCAAGCAAGAGTTGGATGAAGCACTAGGCTTGATTCTAGCCGCTGCCGCAAACTCATCTCGTAAGATGCAATTGCTCCAGCTGGCCGATGAACTCAAGAAAACAATAAATCCCATCCGCAAAGAGGTTGTCAGCACAGTTCGTAAGGTGTTGGTTTTGCTTCGTGCCGAAAATGACCCTGCCAAGCAAGCGTTAAAAGACTGGTATGTCCTTTTGCAGGGCAAAAACCAGGACCGATACAATAGCCATTTGTACAGCCAAACGGCCCAATCTTCCGCTAATTGCGAAGAAGTACCTGCGCTAATTGATGAAAGTTCCGCTCTAGTGGATGGAAGGGAAATCCTTCAAGCTTTTTTTGATTATGCATTGGAGCACGAGCCACGCTTCTTGGCCTTCGGTGAAGATGTTGGAAAAATCGGTGACGTCAACCAAGCTTTTGCTGGGTTGCAAGCCAAATACGGCGACATACGTGTGATGGATACCGGTATCCGTGAATGCACCATTATCGGTCAGGGCATCGGTGCCGCCTTGCGTGGCCTACGTCCAATGGCGGAGATTCAGTACTTGGATTACCTGCTTTACGGCATCCAGATGCTCTCGGATGATTTGGCAACCTTGACTTACCGTACCAAGGGAGGTCAAAAAGCGCCTTTGATTGTGCGCACCCGTGGCCACAGACTAGAAGGAGTTTGGCATGCGGGTTCACCCATGGGCATGATCCTTTCCAGCTTACGAGGTATGGTGGTCTGCGTACCACGCGACATGACCCAAGCCGCAGGCATGTATGCCACGCTACTCAAGTCGGACGATCCCGCCTTGGTGATTGAGTGCTTGAACGGCTACCGCCTAAAAGAAAAAATGCCGCATAATATTGGGCAGTTTACTGTTCCTCTAGGCAAGCCAGAAGTGCTAAAAGAAGGGAATGACTTAACCATCGTTACCTACGGAAGTATGTGTCGAATCGTAATGGACGCCGCAGCGGAACTTGAGGAAATCGGCATCTCCATTGAAGTAATTGACGTGCAGACGCTTTTGCCTTTTGATACCTACGGTGTCATTGGCGCATCCATTCAGAAAACCAACCGGGTGATATTTGCTGACGAGGATGTGCCTGGAGGAGCAAGTGCCTTCATGATGCAGCAGGTATTGGATCAGCAGCAGGTGTACGCCCACTTGGATGCAGCACCTCAAACTCTTGCTGCTCAAGCGCATCGCACCGCTTACTCCACTGACGGAGACTATTTCTCCAAGCCTAGCGCAGAGGATGTGTTGGAAAAAGTGTACCAAGTGATGCACGAGTCTAATCCCAAAAAATATCCAGTGATATAAACGCTTAAAAAATGCTAGCCTTGGCTAGCATTTTTTTTTGGATTTACTTTCTAGTAATCTGCTTGAGTGTCAATTCAGGGCTTGCCACTTCGTTGGACCTGTTGAGGGCACGGTCTTGGATCTGAACGTCTATCCGTAGTGTGTCGTTTCTAAAAATTGATTCCCAACCTGAAGAAAGCATGCGGTAGGTGATTTTTCCTTCTACTGCTTGGCCAACCTCTGTAGTAAGTACCCTAGGGAAGCGGCCATTGAAGGTGGTAAAGAAAGGAGGGTCTTGCCACCTAAACTCTCGGAACTGCCCGTTTCTTTTGATGTAGAACCGGACAAAAATATTGTACTGGTTGTCATTCTTTTCCACCCATACGGTGTCTTTGACAATGATATTATTGACAATTGGGTCAATCACCCAGTCGATAGGATTGTAGCGCGGTGCATTGCTGGGTCGACGGTCGTAGGTGATTAGGTTGCCTGCCGCATCTCTTTTGAAATTGAGTGGGTTGAAGGGAGCGTTGATGTCCGTTGAAGAAAGTCCCAAGTCGCCCTCAGCATCCTTAAAGTTGATGGTGAGTAGGAGTGAGTCTTGTGCAGAAGTTCCCACGTATTCTAAGCTTGAAAATTCAATTTCCGGCACACTTGGAAAGTTGTCCGGAGGACTAATACAGGAGTACCCCAACAGCCCGAAACCAAACAATAAATAAGAATAGTTTTTCAAACGCATGAGATGAAGGTACATTTACTTCCTGAAACTAGGGGAATCCCTCGCTAAGGCGAACCCAAGATATAAAACGATGCAGCAATTTAAAAGTTTTTCAAAAAGGTTGGAAACGTTGACTTTCGATCAGTTTGATGATTTTGCCCTCGAATTAGCTCATTTTCAGGCCGAACACAACCCGGTGTATGCGGCTTACCTTGCCGCGCGCAGGATACGACCAGCATCCATCAAGGAAGTAGGGGATATTCCGTACTTGCCTATTCGTTTTTTTAAGGATGCGACGGTATTCTGTGGCAAACCCGAAGATATTTCCCTTTTTTACAGCAGCAGTGGTACTACGGGTGTGGTCACCAGCAAGCATGCCCTCTGGTCAGAAGCATTTTATTTGTCCCATGCCCAGCGCTTGTTTGAGCAGGAATACGGCCCACTTACCGACTATCATGTCCTTGCGCTCCTGCCAGCCTACCTAGAACGACCAGGAAGTAGCTTGGTGGCCATGGCCAGTCACTTTATCGACCAAAGTCAATCCATCCATTCGGGCTTTTACCTCTACAACGAGGCCGAGTTGCTCCAAAAACTAGCTTTCCTGAAAGAGGACTCCAAAAAAGTGCTGCTGCTTGGCGTTACTTTTGCCTTGCTCGACTTGGCCGAGTCTCAACAAAAAATTGACTTCCCTACAAACCTAATCGTCATGGAAACAGGCGGCATGAAGGGTAGGCGAAGGGAAATGATTCGGGAGGAGGTACATGCTTGTCTTACCGACTATTTTCAAGTACCTCAAATTCACTCCGAATACGGCATGACCGAGTTGCTCTCCCAAGTGTATTCTAAAGGTGGGGGAAAATATACGGTACCTACCTGTATGCGCGTTATACTTCGTGATGTCAATGACCCCTTTAGTCCAGCCTCCCGAGCGCAAGGGGGCATAAACCTCATTGACTTGGCTAATTTTCATTCCTGTGCCTTTCTAGAAACTCAGGATTTAGGCAAGTTTGATGAACAAGGGTACCTGGAGGTCTTGGGTCGCTTTGATCACGCTGAGTTGCGGGGTTGCAACTTGTTGGTTCAGTAATTGCTTACTAATAAATTAATAAACATCTTTCGCTAATTAATTCACTCTCTATGAAACGCATCGCCTCCGTAGCTCTTGTTCTTTCACTTTTAGCTTTAGCTTCTTGTGCCTCTAGCCGACCTTGTCCAGCTTATAGCAAGGTAGCTGCACCTCAAAAGGCATTGGGCTAAAAAAAAATGCTGACCTAATAGTCAGCATATTTTTTCACGTCGTCGATACCAATCGTCGGCTCTCCGAGTATCACGAGCCGTTCGACCACGTTTCGTAATTCTCTGATATTCCCTGTCCATGGAAATTCCTTTAGTTTCCCGATTGCATCTGCCGTAATTTTCTTTTTTACGGATCCATTTTCCTGAGCGATGTCCTCGAGAAATTTTTCTACAAGAAGCGGAATATCTTCTTTTCTCTCCTTGAGAGAAGGTACTTGGATTAAAATCACACTGAGTCGGTGGTAGAGGTCTTCTCTAAAGCGGCCCGCTTCAATTTCTTTTTTCAGGTCCTTGTTGGTTGCAGCCAACACCCGCACGTCTACTTTGATGTCTTTGTCGCTACCCACTCGGTTGATCAAATTTTCCTGCAGGGCACGCAAGACCTTGGATTGAGCGGAAAGAGACATGTCTCCAATCTCATCAAGAAAAAGGGTGCCTCCTTGTGCTTGTTCAAATTTCCCTTCTCGCTGCTTATGTGCCGAAGTAAACGCGCCTTTTTCGTGACCAAATAGCTCTGATTCAATAAGTTCTGATGGGATTGCGGCACAGTTGACAGCCACATAGGGTGCGTCTTGACGCTTGCTTTTGTAGTGAATCCAGTGCGCGACAAGTTCCTTTCCCGTACCGTTGGGCCCAGTAATCAAAACCCGTGCATCGGTAGGAGCCACTTTTTCAAGGGTTTCTTTTACCTGTAGGAGCGCAGGCGATTCGCCTACCATGTCGTATTTTCTGGAAAGCTTCTTTTTGAGGACCTTGGTTTCTGTAACCAACTGCTTTTTATCCAAGGCATTTCTGACCGTTAGCAGTAGGCGATTGAGGTCAGGCGGTTTGGGGATAAAGTCAAAGGCACCTTTTTTAGTGGCTTCTACGGCTGTTTCAATGCTTCCATGGGCCGAAATCATGATGAACTGTGGGGCACGTTCCAGGTTCTTGAGCTGGTCGAGCACATCCATGCCGTCCATTTTCGGCATTTTCACATCACAAAGTACGAGGTCAATCTCTTCCTCCTTGATTTTCTGAAGGCCTTCTACTCCGTCTTGGGCTTCAATGACTTCATACTTTTCATATTCAAGGATCTCGCGTAGAGAAGCCCGAATAAATCGTTCGTCATCGATGATTAATATTTTTGGCATAGCGTAAAGTAGTAAAAAAGTGCAAGTCTATAAGCCGGGTTCTGTGTCAACTGCTCTCTCCGAACAAATCGGATGCAGCAATTGCTCTTGCCATTTATCTCGATCTTGGTTCACACCAAGACTCCATCGATCTACCCACCCCGGAATTCCTTTCCGAAGAAAAGAAATCGAACGAGCAGCTCTTTGCCCGAGGTCTATTTGATCTTTCAACCCATAAGGTTTAC
This sequence comes from Algoriphagus sp., assembly GCA_044237325.1. GTDB lineage: Bacteria > Bacteroidota > Bacteroidia > Cytophagales > Cyclobacteriaceae > Algoriphagus. Next base: position 24,751 of record JBIIFN010000004.1, on the reverse strand, counting down.
CATGCCCCCTTCATCACTGTTGGGGCGGTGGGCTCTTACTCCACCTTTTCACCCTTTCCTGAGGCATCCTAGAGACAAGTCTCGCGAAAGCTGCAGGTGGTTTAATTTTCTGTGGCACTTGCTGTACGCTGACCGTCACCAGTCAACGTCCTTCCCGTTAGGAAGTATGGCGCTCTGTGTTGCCCGGACTTTCCTCCCCGATAGTATCGGAGCGACAAGACGACTTGCACGCTCAAAAGTACGGGATTTTCCTTGAAAGGAAGGGCTATTCCCTTACATAATGCGTGGGCGATGAAGGAAAAGACGTAGGAATTTGCCTCTTCGGACAAACTTTATCGCATTTACTTAGTTAAAAAGGAAAAGGCGTTTACGCTTTTCTCATAGTGCTGGGTTGAGCCGCTTCGAAAGGAGCGGTTCTTTTTTTGTAGGTACCGTAGCCTTCTTTCCCTTGGCATTTCCTTTATCTTTGACAAAAAATTCTACCCATGATTTTAGTTGACCAGGTTGTACTTTCTGATGACATCAAAGAAAATTTTTTCGTTTGTGACTTGGAAGCCTGCAAAGGAGCCTGCTGTGTAGAAGGCGATGCGGGCGCGCCTGTTACCGATGAGGAAACGAAGATCTTGGAAGAAATCTACCCCCTTGTGAAGGACTATATCACGGAAGAAGGGCGTCAGGTCATCGAGGCGCAAGGAACCTGGGTGATTGATAAAGATGGAGACAAGGGCACCCCAACGCTGGGCGACAACCGCGAGTGTGCCTATGCGCTGTATGATGAACGTGGTATCTTAAAGTGTGGTATTGAGCAAGCGTACTTGGCGGGCAAAACCACCTTCAAAAAGCCTATTTCCTGTCACTTATACCCAATTCGGGTGACCCAATACGAGGAGTTTGATGCACTCAACTACGACCGCTGGCATATTTGCGATCCTGCTTGCCAACTGGGCAAGAGTTTGCAGGTGCCCTTGTATGTCTTTTTAAAGGAGGCGCTTGTGCGTAAATATGGCGAGGTATGGTATGCCGCCTTGCTTGAAGAAATTGAAGGAGGGCAAGCCTAAACTGGTCTAGTTAAGAGAACACTGCGCGGTTACTCAGTTCTGCGAAGGCAACTTCTGCGATTTTTTGGTAGCCTTTATCTGAAGGGTGTACCAGGTCTTCCGAGAAAAAATCAGGCTGCAAAGGAAGGTTGAGGGGGTGAAAAATCAGGTTGGAGCGCTGCTCAGCCAGCCGCTCCATCTCCAGCCTAAGGTAGGCCCGCTGCCGCTCTAAATAATAGCACATTTTTTCTGAAAAGGCTGGAAAGAGATGTACCGGTGGAATGTCGGCAAGGTAAATCCAGTCGGGAAACGAAGTGGTTTGAAGCACATTGAGTAGTAGTCCCAACTGCTCTCTGTACTCGGTAGGCGAAGTCAAATTAAAGCAATCGTTGGCTCCAAGAAAGATAAAAATCCCAGTGGTCTTTGCTGGTGGTTCCTGCCGATTTTGTAGGTACCAGTCATGCATTCCTTTTGCCCTCATACCCGTTTTCCCTACTGTTTCTATGGAAAAATCTGCACCAAGTAACCGGTGAAAATTTCCCGCTAGGGTGGTATCTGTGCTGCTGGCTCCCAAGCCAGCCACGGTAGACTCCCCTAGGAGGAGTACGTGCTTTTCTCCTTCGCCTAAGACGACGCGAGAAGATCGGGCGGGTAGCTTGGGATCGTGGCGCCGAAGTTGGTTTGCCTCAGCCACCAAGAAAGGCAGCTGGGTCATCAGGCGTAGCTGAAAAAGTCGGTAATGCATCACTTATCCGCCTACTTTTTTGGCAGGGTAGCCAGACTGGGTCAGCATCTGCACCACTTTGTCGCGGTGGTCTCCTTGAATTAATATTTCGCCATCTTTTGCAGATCCACCAACACCACATTTACTCTTCAGGAGCTTTCCTAATTCTTTAAGGTCCTCATCGGTACCGATGAATCCTTCGATGAGGGTTACTTGCTTGCCTGCGCGCGATTTTTTATCGAGCAAGACCCGAAGTTTTTGTTGGGAAGGAGGGAGGGTTTCTTGGTCTTCCGCTTCGTTACTTGTATAGTCAAATGAATCTGCCGTGGAAAAGACGACGCCATCGCGTTTTTTCCAGTCGTTGTTTTTTTTAGACATCAGGTCAAGGTGGCTAGGTGATAGCGCAGCGGGATTTATTTTTCCGGTACTGCAGTTTTTAAGGTCCAAACAGGCCTAGCGGAATGGTTGACGACATCCTCTGCAATGCTGCCGGTGAGGAGATGCAGAAAACCTGTGCGGCCATGCGTAGACATGGCGATCAAATCTGCGCCGATGTCATCAGCAAACTCAAGAATGCCCGACTCTTCCGATAGGGAATTGTAAATCTCGGCCTTAATGTTTTCAAATTTATAGGTTTTGATAAATTTTTTGAGTCGGGCCATCGACTCCCTGCTGCTCTTGAAATCTCCAGGCGTATTGACACTCAAAAAATAAAATTGGGCATCAAATACGTGCTGCATGTTCTTAATCCGAGTGGCGAGCACGGCGTCCAGTTCGTTGAAGTTTGAAGCGAACACTACCTTTTTCATTGCCATAGGATCGGTCTTTTTCTTGATGGTGATCACGGGACAGGAGGCCGTACGCACGATCTTCTCTGTCGTGCTGCCGATCCACATTTCTTCCCATCCCGTAGACCCCGTGGAACCCATGACGATTAAGTCAGGTTTTTTTTCGGTGATGTAGCCGGAGATTTCTTTGAAAGTATTCCCTTGCAAGACCAGAGTGTCTAGGGTATAGCCAGGTGCAGAATTGCTTTTTTTCAGTTGCTCCAACTCTTCCTTGCGCTTTTGAACCAACTCTTTGAAATACACTTGGTTTTGAAAGTCAGCTAAGGGATCGACTCCTCCACCGAGGGTGCCAACAGAGGTATTCAGCGGAAACTCGATCACATGGAGTAGCGTGATGTGGAGCTTGGTGTAGGTGGCGGAAAGTTTGGTGGCAAAGTGCAGTGCATGTGCGGCTACCTTCGAAAAATCATAGGGAACAAGGATCTGAATCATGGCTTCTTTGTTTAGAAGCTCAAATTAAGTCCACACGACAACCCAGAATAGGACTTTTGTCAGCTTTTGCTACAAACTTAGTCCAAGGCCAAAAAGAAGCGTCCAAAGTAGGGTGCTGAGGGCCATTTTTTTCAAAAAAGGATCGGTTGCGGCAGCGTTTTCTGCCTGTTGGATTCCTTTTCCAATGGATAGCATCCAGGGCAAGGTAAGCGCGGCAAGTAGGGTATAAGGCCGCATACTAATCCAGCTGAATACGAATAGGCAAGCATAGGCCAGTACGATCAATGTCCAGTGGTAATACAGCGCTTTTGTTTTTCCGATACGTACGGGAATTGACTTTTTTCCCGCCAAAAGATCCGAGTCGATGTCACGGATGTTGTTGATATTGAGGACTGCAGTACTGAAGCAGCCAAGAGAAACTGCAATTAGCAAACTCAAAGGCTCAGCAGAAAGGCTATGTAAAAAGAAGGTGCCGCAAACACCTACGAGTCCGAAGAATAGAAATACGGATACGTCTCCCAAGCCGGCATAGCCGTAGGGATTGTTGCCCGAGGTATAGCGGATGGCTGCCCAGATAGCTGCCAAACCAAGGCCCAAAAAGCCAAGAAAAAGCCGCCAATCTTGAAGGGAAACGTAAATCAAAAGGAGGCCAGCGACCAATGATAGTCCTCCAAAAAGGAACATGGCTCGCTTCATTTCGGGAAGCGTGATCAGGCCTGACTGTACTGCACGCACAGGGCCCTGTCTTGCATCCGAGTCCGCACCATGCACCGTATCTCCATAATCATTGGAGAGGTTGGACAGGATCTGAAGAAAGATGGTGGTGAGGGAGGCGAGCGAAAGCACTTCCCAGCGGAAGGCGGCTTGCCAATAGGCTAAAAAGGAACCTGCAAAAATGCTTGCGAGGGTTAGGGGTAAGGTACGAAGCCTGACTGCGTGCAGCCAGGCTTCTTTTTTGGTAAGGATTTCTCTTTTCAAGGAAAGGGTAGTATCAGGAATTGATCAGGGCCAAAATTTCCTCGTCCATAGGCTTAACTGACGAAGGGAAAAATTTAACTAGCTCACCCTTTTCATTGATGAAGTATTTGCAGAAGTTCCAGCTTGGCTCCTGGTTATTCCAGCCATTTTGAGTGGCATCAGAAAGCCAACGGTACAAGGGGTGCTTGTCGAAGCCTTTTACGGAAACTTTCTCAAACATTGGGAAGGTGACGCCAAACTCGGTCGTGCAAAATTCCTTGATTTCCTCGTTGGTGCCAGGCTCTTGTCCACCAAAATTGTTGGCAGGGAAGCCAAGAATCAAGATGTCATCGCCATGGGTGGCATAGAGCTCCTGGAGCTGAGCGTATTGCTTGGTATAGCCACACTTGGAAGCCACATTGACAAGAAGCAGTTTTTTTCCTTTGAAGGAGGCAAAGTCTACTTCTTGGCCATTGATGTCTTTCAGTTTGAAGTCGTAAAAGGTGCTTTCCATGGTTTGGTCGTAGGATGGATTTAGGCTAGCCGCATCTGTGGGTCTGTCGAGAGTGGTCCCGCAGGCCAGGAGGGCAGCGCTGAGTGTGATTAGCAGTGTTTTCATGATTACATCCGTTCAGGTACGTGTATGCCTAGTAACTGCATACCTCTTTTGATTGTTTTGGCTGTTTGAGCAGACAAGGCCACTCGGAAGCTTTGGAGCTGGGCATCTTTCTCGTGAAAAATAGGTAGCTCTGCATAGAAGCGGTTATATTCCTTGGCCAGGTCAAACAAATACTGGGCAAGAATCGCCGGGGAATAGTCTTCTCCGGCAGCCTTTATTTTTCGATTGAAGTCATTTAGCAGCTGAATCAATGCTGCTTCCGACTCGGCAACTTCGGTGATGTCGGCAAAGCCTGCTACGGAAAGGTCAACCCCAATTTGGGCTGCTTTTCGGAGGATGGCAGCAATCCTTGCATGTGAATACTGGATAAATGGTCCTGTATTTCCTTGAAACTCGATTGATTCTTGTGGATTGAAGAGCATGCGCTTTTTTGGGTCCACCTTGAGTAGAAAATACTTGAGGGCGCCCAAACCGAGTAGTTCAAAGAGCTCCTTAGCCTGCTCCTCCGTAAAGCCTTCGATTTTGCCAAGGGCTTTGGTATGTTCTGCTGCCGTGTCGATCATCTCTTGCATCAAATCATCGGCATCTACGACAGTACCTTCTCGTGACTTCATTTTGCCCGTAGGCAGGTCTACCATGCCGTAGGAAAGGTGGTACAATCCATCGCCGTAGGATCTGCCTAACTTGCGCATGATTTTAAACAAGACATCAAAGTGGTAGTCTTGCTCGTTGCCCACGACGTATACGGACTTGTTGATTTGAAAGTCCTGGTATTTCAAGTCTGCGGTGCCCATATCTTGGGTAATGTAGACTGAAGTACCATCTCCACGTAAAACGAGCTTTTCGTCAAGTCCTTCATCACTCAAATCCACCCAAACGGAACCATTTTCTTTTTTGAAGAAGACCCCTTTGGCCAAACCTTCCTCCACGATGTCCTTCCCGAGTAGGTAGGTGTTGGACTCGTAGTAGGTGATGTCAAAGTTGACCCCCATGCGGGCATAGGTAGCTGCAAAGCCATCGTAGACCCAACCATTCATTTTTTTCCAGAGGGCTATAACTTCTGGATCTTGGTCTTCCCATTTGCGGAGCATTTCTTGAGCTTCGAGCATTAGGGGAGCATTTTTCTTGGCCTGTTCTTCAGTTTGACCTTCGGTCAAAAGAGCATTGATTTGGGCTTTGTAGGCTCCATCAAACAAGACATAGTACTTGCCGGCGAGGTGGTCTCCTTTAAGGCCTGAGGATGCGGGTGTCTCTTGATTGCCAAAGTGCTGGTAAGCCACCATGGACTTGCAGATATGGATGCCTCGGTCATTGACCAGGTTGGTCTTGATCACCTCGTAGCCGCTAGCTTTGAGGATTTCGGCTACGGCATAGCCCAAAAAGTTATTGCGGAGGTGGCCTAAGTGCAGTGGTTTGTTGGTGTTGGGAGAGGAGTACTCTACCATCACTTTTTGTCCGTTTGGAGGGAGCTGTCCAAAAGAAGGGTCGGCATAGCCTTGTTTGAATAGGCTCAGCCATTCACCTTGGCTAACTACTAGGTTTAAAAATCCTTTCACCACGTTGAAGTCTTTCACTGCCGCCACATTACCCTTCAGGTAGGTGCCAAGTTGGTTGGCAGTTGCTTCGGGAGTGGTCTGTGATTGCTTTAAGAAAGGAAATACCACAAAGGTATAACTGCCCTCAAATTCCTTTTTTGTAGGCGCTAGACTAAGTTGCTCCAGGGAAATGGCCTGGTTGTAGCAGGAGGCAAATGCGTCTTGAATGCCTTGAAGTATGGAATCTTGGAAGTTCATGGGTTCGGTATGGCCTCACCTAGGTGAGCGGGTAGGTTCAATGGAAAAAAGCGCAGGTTTGGGCTTAATTCCACGAATTTAAGACGCCTTGCCTGAATATGGTGCGGATCTGGTTTAAAATTTTAGCAGGATTGCCTGCGCCACTAAGTCTTGGAGGCTAGTTTTTGAGGTTTTGGGCCTAAAATCCATCTTTTTTGCTGGTAAGAGGCCAGCAGCATTAGAAGTGTAGCACCAGAGATTTGGTGGTGATTTCCAAAACTTCAAAGGCGATTTCAGCCATGGCATTTTCACTGTCTAGGGTAGGATTTACTTCTACCAGTTCCCAGCAGCATACGCGCTTGTCCTTGATTAGCTCGGCATTGAGCTGGATGGCTTCTTCCACTGTTAGGCCATTGGGAACTGGGGTACCCGTGCCCATAGAGATGGAACTGTCCAGGCTGTCCACATCAAAAGATATATAAAGCTGGTCGCAGTCCTTCAGTTGTTCGAGTGCTTGCTTGGCTATTTCCAAAACGCCAAGGGCGCGAACATCGGCTGTGGTGAAATTTTTTATTCCATTCTGCTCAATCAAGAAGTTTTCGGCCTCTTCTGTATCCCTCACTGAGATATAGACAATATCTGCTGGGTTGATTTTAGCATAATCTCCCCCGATTTTTTTGATTCGATCCCAGTAGGCCATTGTCTCTGGAGAAGGCTGGTTGAGTTGGCAGTCCAGGTTGTCCAAGTGAGCCGCCATAGCCAAGGGCATGCCATGCATATTGCCCGAAGGAGTGGTATAGGGGGTGTGCAGGTCGGCATGGGCATCAATCCAAATCACTCCCAATCGCTTTTCTGGATTAGCTGATTTGATTCCCATGATGGTACCGGCAGCCGTACTGTGATCTCCGGCTAATACGATGGGAAATTTTTTATCAAGCCGAAGCGTCTCAATGGTGGAGTAGACGTTTTTGACCACGTGGTAGACCCCGTCGATGTAATTGGCAAAGGGATGTTTGTTGCCTTTCCAGAGGAAACTGTTGGCATCGGGTACGTGGATTGGGTCAAACTGGGAGAAAAAATTAGACTTCTTGTCTAGGCTCGCAATTTTGAGGGCATCCACTCCAAGACTTGCCCCGCGGGTGCCGGCAGCAATTTCAGAACGCACCTCTACTAATTTAATCTTCCGCATGGGATTGGGTTTATTTGGGTCTTTTTTGGGTCCTTTCTACACAAACCTACGCAAAACGCCCCAAAAGCAGTAGCTAAATTTGGGTATCGCTGTTTATTTAAGGCAAACAGCTTCTATTTAGCACGTTTCTCTTTTAGGTAGAAAAAGAAGGATTGGTCGATCGAAACTAACGCAAACCAGTCGTTCTCAGTTACGATTCACCCCTACGATTGCCTGCATTTTTTTCAAAAATCAAAACCTTCTGAGAATTTGTGGATTATACTCTTGGTATACCCCTAGAAAAGCGCAATTTTTGCAGCCTTATTTGCTTGCTAACCCCATTTTGGTACATGAACAGATACATTGATTTGATCCAGCAGACCTTTGATTTTCCAACGAAGGAATTTACTGTGGAAAACAACGAGCTTTATTTCAATGGAGTAAATCTGATGGAGATCATTGAAACGTATGGCACACCGCTAAAGCTGACCTACCTACCAAAAATCTCCGAAAACATCCAAAAGGCAAAGACCTATTTCGGGAATGCCATGGCAACCCATAACTACCAAGGCAAATACACCTATTGCTATTGCACCAAGTCCTCACACTTTAGTTTTGTGCTGGATGAGGCCCTAAAAAACGACATCCACATCGAGACATCCTCCACCTTTGATATTCCCTTGGTGCGGAGCTTGTATGCCAAAGGCAAAATCCGAAAGGATACCTATATCGTCTGTAACGGATTTAAGCGTGAAAAGTACAAACAGTACATTAGCGAGCTACTCAACGATGGCTTTGTCAATTGCGTCCCAATTCTTGACAATATCTCTGAAATCGATTATTACTTGGAACATGTCAATGTACCCTTTCAAGTAGGCATCCGCATCGCTTCAGACGAAGAACCAAAGTTTGGCTTCTATACCTCCCGACTCGGCGTTCGCTACAATGACATCATTGCGCTGTACGAAGAGAAAATCAAGAACAATCCCAAAGTCAGCCTCAAAATGCTGCACTTTTTCATCAACTCTGGCATCAAGGACACGGCCTACTATTGGTCAGAACTTACCCGCTTTATCCAGAAATACGTGGAACTAAAGCGAGTGGCACCTAGCCTAGACTCAATGGATATCGGAGGAGGCTGGCCAATCAAGACCAACGTCTTTTTTGACTACGACTACCAGTACATGGCCGAGCAGATTGTGAAAAATATCAAGTGGATGTGTGCAAAAAACAACACCACGGAGCCAAATATTTTCACCGAGTTTGGTAGCTACACCGTTGGGGAAAGTGGCGCAGTGCTCTATTCTGTGCTCGAAGAGAAGTTACAAAACGACAAGGAGCTTTGGTACATGATTGACGGTTCCTTCATCACCCAATTGCCGGATAGCTGGGGTCTGAATCAAAAATACATCATGCTGGCTGTCAACAACTGGGAAGAAGAATACCACAACATTTCTTTGGGTGGACTGACTTGTGATAGCATGGATTACTATAACTCCGAAGCGCACCAGTTCAATATTTACTTGCCCAAAATCGAAGAGAAGAAGAAGCAATACATCGGCTTTTTCCATACCGGCGCTTACCAAGAATCCTTGGGTGGCTACGGAGGCATACAACATTGCTTGATCCCAGCACCCAAACATGTGCTGATCGACAGAGATGAATCAGGCCAAGTTAGACACTGGCTGTTTGCCGAAGATCAGAAAGAGGAAAACATGCTGAAGATCTTAGGATACTAAAAAAAAAGACCGCCAATGGGCGGTCTTTTTTTGTGACATGAGCTAGCTTGATTAAGCTGCTTCCTTGGCTGTTTCCTTGATTGGAAATAGGATAGATGCAAGTACTGAGATGATGAGTACGCCACCCACCACAGACAAGGATAGGGGAGATGAGATGTGGTAGAATGGGGCAATGATCATCTTAAATCCAATGAAGGCCAAGATGATGGCCAGGCCAAACTTCAATCGGCTAAACATGTGGATGAAATTGGCCAGCAGAAAGTACAGGGAACGAAGACCAAGGATCGCAAAGATATTGGACGTGTACAGGATAAATGGATCGTCAGGGGCGATGGCAAAGATCGCAGGGATTGAATCTACTGCGAAAATCAAGTCCGTAAACTCGATTACTGCAACTACCACCAAAAGGGGAGTAGCCATTTTTACCCCATTTTCGACGGTAAAAAACTTTCCGCCATTGTACTCATTGCTCACCTTAAAGATTTTGTGGATTACCTGTGCGCCGGGGCTTTTGCTAAAATCTTTTTCCTTATCGTCTTTGTCATCTGCAAACCAGGATTTGATGCCTGCATAAATCAAGAAAAAGCCAAAAACAGTCAGTACCGCGTTGATTTTAACCAGGCTACCAAAAAGCTCCATCTCTGGTAAGAAGGTCATGTTGATCAAGCCAACTCCTGCAAAGATGAAAATAGCCCGCATAAATAAGGCGCCAATAATGCCCCAAAATAGCACCTTGTGGTGGAGTTCCCTCGGCACATTGAAGTAGCCAAAGACCAGAATAAAGACAAATAGGTTGTCTACAGATAGTGCCTTTTCAATCCAATAGGCAGCTTGGTACTGAGAAAACTTTTCCAAGGCGTATTTCTCATCGGTGACGATGTACACGAAAATGCTGAAAATCATGGAGAAGCCGATCCATACCACAGACCAAATGGCTGCTTCTTTGTTAGAAATGACGTGATTTTTCTTGTTGAAAATGCCCAAGTCGAGCAGCAACATGAACAAAACAACGACGGTAAATCCGATGATGATACCTGGGTGATTTATTAGGTTGTCCATAGTGAAAATAGGGGTACTGGTTTAATTACTAAGCCGGCAAAACTACGCCTTTTATTCCTAGATGTGGATAGAATTGGTTTGGATGGGTAATTTATTCGTTCAAATACGCATCGAAATAGGCAATGGTTTTGACTAATCCTTCCCGCAGGGAAACTTGTGGTTTCCAGTCCAACTCTCTTTTTGCTAGTTCTATGTTTGGTCGGCGGCGCAGCGGGTCGTCCTCTGAAGCCGGCACGAAGCTAAGCTTACTTTTGCTGCCTGTTAGGTCAATAATCAAACTTGCCAGTTCTAGAATGGTGCATTCAGTAGCATTGCCAATATTGATGGGGCCGGACACGGCATCGCTGCTATGCATCAGCCGCATCATACCGTCTATGGTATCATCGACGTAGCAAAAAGAGCGGGTTTGGGTACCATCTCCCCTTAACGTGAGGTCATTCCCTTTTAAGGCTTGGATGATGAGGTTGGATACTACGCGGCCGTCGGTTGCACTCATACGCGGGCCGTAAGTATTGAAGATGCGTACGACCTTGATGGCAAGGTTGTGTGTACGGTGAAAATCAAAAAATAAGGTTTCAGCGCCCCTTTTGCCCTCGTCATAACAGGCTCGGGGACCGATTGGGTTCACGTTTCCAGTGTAGGATTCGGGCTGGGGGTGAACTTCCGGATCACCATATACTTCCGAGGTGGAGGCTTGTAGGATTTTCGAACGTTGTTCAGTAGCGAGTTCGAGCATGCGCAGTGCTCCCATCACTGAGGTCGTGAACGTTTCGATGGGGAAGCGCTGGTACAGCAGGGGGGAAGCGGGGCAGGCGAGGTTGTAGATTTCATCCACCTCTACGGAAAGCGGTAGGCTAACGTCTTGCTCCAGCAACTGAAAGTTGGGATGATCCAGAAAGGACTGTAGGTTGCGTCGGTGTCCAGAGAAAAAATTATCCAAGCAGAGGACGCTATTTCCCGCTTGAAGTAACTTTTCACAGAGATGGCTTCCTAAAAATCCCGCTCCACCACTTACTAAAATTCTTTTCATGGTCTTTTCATCCTAGTCACCCGTTTTGGAAAGCTACTGCGCAAAAAGCATGTTGGTTTACTTCACAGACTTCAAATGTAGGTTAAAACCAGTCATTTTTCATGTCTAGCGTCGGATAAGCCGTGGCTGAAAAGCGTGTCAGCAGCGCGTTTAACTTCACAAGCTCGTAATCCATGGTGTAGCGGGCAGTTTCGATTTTTCCAAAATAAAATCCTTGCTCCGCAGCACCAGCAGACAAGGCCTGTTGTGCCGAAGTAGCTTGCTTGAGCCACATCCACGCAATGCACAGGATACCTGCAGCTTCTAAGAATAGGCTAGCGTCCGCGAGGTAGCGTTCGGGCCCTTGTGCCCTCTTGAATAGCAGTTGCGCAGTGCCGTGCCCAAATGCTTGGTACTGCGCTGCAAAAGCCTGACTAAGGTCTTTGAGAGGTTCCAGTTTGCTTGCTTCTTTCAGACTCAATTCTATTTCTCTTTGCAGCATTTTTAAACCCAAACCCTCGTGAAGCAAGAGTTTGCGACCCAACAAATCGAGCCCATGGATACCGGTGGTGCCTTCGTGGATGGGATGAATCCTAGCCTCTCGATAATATTGCTCCACAGGGAAATCGGTCGTATAGCCGGCACCTCCCATCACTTGCACAGCCATAGAGGTACTCTGCACGCCCATTTCGGAGGGGTACGTCTTGGCAATTGGGGTCAAAAAATCCAACAAGGCTTCCATCTCTAGTTTTTGCTGTGCGTTACTCTCCTGAGCGATTTTGTCAGAAAGTAGGCCACAATATATCAGGAGTGCAAGGGATCCTTCGGTAACTGATTTTTGAAACAAAAGCATGCGCTTGACATCCGCATGTTCGATGATGGGAATCTGAGGTTTGCTCACTTCCTTATCGCTAATCTGTCGGCCCTGCGGGCGCACTTTGGCGTAATCCAGAGAGGCATGATAGGCTGCCGAAGCAATGGCTGCTGCGTTCATTCCCACCCCAAGGCGTGCCTCGTTCATCATTTGGAACATGTATTTCAATCCTTGATGGGCTTCCCCCACGAGGTAGCCTTCGCAGCCTTGTTCGCTTCCCATCATCAAGTGGACGATTGGCGCACCTTTGTAGCCCATCTTGTGGTAGATCCCTTGGGTGAGCACATCGTTGGCGCTGCCATCCACGCGTTTTTTGGGAACCACAAACAAAGAAATGCCTTTGGTACCTGCTGGAGCACCCTGGATGCGCGCAAGCATCAGGTGGATGATGTTATCACAGGCATTGTGATCGCCTGCGGAGATGTAGATTTTTTGCCCTTGGATGGAATATACCCCTTCGGCATCCATGGGAATGGCCATGGTACTCAAATCGGACAAGGAGCTACCTGCATCTGGCTCGGTAAGGGCCATCGTCCCCTGCCATTCTCCAGCATACATTTTAGGCGTAAAGGTGTCCCGAAGGGCAGCAGAACCGAAGGTGCGGATCAAATTAGCGGCTCCGGTGGTTAAAAAGGGAAATACGCTGGCGGAGTAGTTGGCTGCCTGCAAGATATAGCCTGCGGTAAGGTGGATGGTCCATGGGAGTTGCTGTCCGCCTTCTTCGTAAGGGAAAATCGCATTGATCCAGCCATCTTCTCCAAACTGGCGAATGATCTTCCTTAGGTTGGGATGAACAAGTACTTCTCCCTGCACCAACTGAGGCTCTTCGCGGTCCATTTCTCTAAAAATGGGATAAAGGGAAGTTTCTGCAATCTGTTCCGCTGCATCCAATACCAGCTGGAAAGTCTCCTTAGAGTGGTCTGCAAAATAGGGGTACTGCGTAAGCTCCAAGCAGTTTTGGTTTTCAAAAAGTTGAAATTGAAGGTCTCTTTTGGAGTAGAAGGAAGCCATGCGTTAGTCTTTGGGAGTCAAATTACGGATTATTTTGGCTGGATTTCCCCCGATCAGTACATCTGAAGGGAAACTTTTTGTGACTACTGCTCCTGCAGCAACCACCACATGGTCACCCAAATTCACTCCAGGGCAAAGAATAGCACCTCCACCAATCCATACGTCGGAGCCGATGTTTATGGGTTTGCCCGATTCCCAAAATTCACCTCTTTCCTGAGCGTCCATAGGATGCGTAGCCGTGTAGATTTGAACGGCTGGACCAATAAATACTCGGTCTCCAAGTTGCACCGAACAAACATCCAACACCACACAATTGAAATTAAAAAAGCAATCATCGCCCATCTGAATGTTATAGCCGTAATCGCAATAAAAGGGTACTTCTATCCAAGGGTTTTTACCAGCCTTACCGACAAGTTTTCGAAGTAGGGCTACACGATTTTCTGGTTCGGCCGGAGGAGAGGAGTTAAGCAAGTGCAACAGTTCCCTAGCCTGTAGCCTTTCTTTTACCAATTCAGGAGCTGAAGCTTGGTACAATTCTCCAGCAAGCATTTTTTCTTTTTCCGTCTTCATAGCGTTCAATCACTAGTTTGGATTGTACTAGTCCTTTTGCTGTTTGTTTGCTATCCATACTAAGGCTTCTTCCACACCACGCAGCTCAGCCAAGCCTTTGAGTCTTCCGATGGCGGTATAGCCTGGATTTGCGGTACGCTTGTTTAGGTCGTCTAAGAGTTGGTGCCCATGGTCTGGGCGCATAGGAATGCTTTTTTTTCTTTTTTCCTGCCAGATCAAAACTTCTTGAATCACGGCCACCATGTCTACATTGCCGTCGAGGTGATTGTCTTCGTAGAAATTTCCCTCAGCATCATTTCTGGTGCTGCGTAAGTGTAGAAAGTGAATGCGGTCTCCGAACTCCCGTACCATGGCAGGTAGGTCGTTGTCGGCACGTACACCATAGCTTCCGGTGCAAAAAGTCAATCCATTGTGATGACTAGGCGTTTGGCTGAGGATTCGCCGTGCATCTGCTGCAGTACTGACTACTCGAGGCAAGCCATAGAGGGAGAAGGGTGGATCATCTGGATGGATACACAAGTAGCAGCCCACCTCTTCGGCAACAGGAGTAATGGCATCTAGAAATAGGCGCAAGTGCTCCGCAAGTTGCTCGGCATCAATGCCTGCATAGGTAGAAAGCATTTCCCGGAACTCTTCCAGTGTATAGCCAATTTCTGAACCAGGAAGACCTTTTAGGATATTGTCCAAAATCATCTGCTTGGACTCGGGAGCTAAGTTTTGGTAGTAGATGGAGGTGGCTTCTATCTCTTCTGGGCTATATTCTAGTTGTGCTTCAGGCCTTTGTAGGATAAAAAGATCAAAGGCAATAACCGCCTTCTTCTCGTAACGAAGGGCTTTGGCTCCATTGGGGAGTAGGTATTCTAGGTTGGTCCTTGTCCAATCCAAAATGGGCATAAAATTGTAGCAAATCGTAAAAATCCCTACATCTGCCAGGTTTCGAAGGGTTTGCTTGTAGTTTTCAATGAGTTGCAGGTAGTCGCCTGTCCTGGTTTTTATTTGTTCATGCACTGGCACTGACTCCACGACAGACCAAGTAAGGCCCGCTTGTTCGACTAGGCTTTTTCGCAAGGTTATTTCTTCTTTAGACCAGATCTCTCCGTTGGGAATGTGGTGTAGTGCAGTGACTATGCCCGTGGCGCCAGATTGTCTGATGTCTTGAAGACTTACCGGATCTTTTGGACCATACCAGCGCATGGTTTGTTCCATTCTATAGTTCATGAGGTGATGGGGAAGTGTAGGTTGGAGTTCAAGTAAAGAAGGATAACAGGGAAGTCAATAAGAAGTAGGCTAGAAAAGACGAATGTACTTGCCGGCTACACGCCGGAATAGGCACTGAATCCCCCATCTACCGCTACGATCGTGCCGGTGACAAAGGAGGAAGCGTCACTACACAGCCAGTGCAAGGCACCAAACAAATCCTCCGGCTGCCCAAAGCGCGCCATGGGGGTATGGCTTATGATCTGCTGCCCGCGTTGGCTCAGTCTTCCGTCTGCTTCAGTAAGCAGGGTTCTATTTTGTTCGGTTAAGAAAAATCCTGGAGCAAGGGCATTTACCCGATAGCCGGAACCATGCTTGTGTGCCAGCTCGACGGAAAGCCACTTGGTGAGGTTGTCTACAGCTGCCTTTGCGGAGGCATAGCCAAGCACCCTGGTCATGGGTCTTGAAGCTGCCATAGAACTGATATTGATTATATTACCCTTTTTGTTTTCAAGTAATAGTGGAAGTAAAACCTTCGTGGGTAGCAGGGTACCTAGGTAGTTGAGGTCCATCACGTTTTTTAAGGCAGGGGTGTCCATGTCTAGCAAATTTTGCTCGGGACGAATCACTGCTCCAGGGAGATTTCCTCCTGCGGCATTGATTAAAACATCAAAGGTTCCGTATTGGGATTTGATGAGTTGTGCCACCTTCTGTAGTGCTTCCTCATCCGTCACATCGGCATAATAGCTGACTGCTTTACCTCCTTGGGAGAGGATTAGGTCACGTAGCGCATTTACTTTTTCAGTATTTCGGCCTAGCAAGAGGACGGTAGCTCCCTGCTGCGCCAAGTATGAAGATAGCTGCTGTCCTAGCACACCCGTGGCGCCAGAAAAAACGATTTTTTTACCCGTTAGGGAAAAGAGGTCCGGAGTGCTCATAGGCTGTCGCTGAAGTTTTTGGAACTAAAATCGAAGTAGTTTTTGGCATTGGTGTAGCAAATGTCCTGGATGATTTTGCCTAGCCATTTTTCATCCCAGGGCAATTCACCCCGCTGCACTTCTTGGCCAATGAGCTGGCAAAGTATCCGGCGGAAGTATTCGTGGCGTGGAAAGGAGAGGAAGCTTCTTGAATCCGTAAGCATGCCAATAAAGCAACTGATTAAGCCCATGTTTGAGAGGGCATTGAGTTGCTTTTCCATGCCGTCTTTTTGGTCTAGGTACCACCAGCCCGATCCGTATTGTATTTTTCCTTTCACCGAGCCATCGTTGAAGTTGCCAATCATGGATGCAAAAAGGTCATTGTCCCTAGGGTTAAGGTTGTAGAGCACCGTCTTCGCCAACTGGTCCGTGGTATCGAGTTCATTCAGAAATGAGGCTAGATTTGACCCTTGGTCAAAATCTCCAATGGTGTCAAAACCCGTGTCTGGGCCTAGTTGAAGGCGCTTACGCGTGTTAGTATTGCGAAGTGCACCGAGGTGAAACTGCTGTACCCAGCCCTTAGCATGGTAGCGTCTTGCGAGTTGGCGGAGTACCTCAAACTTGAAATGCTCCTGTTCTTGTGGTGAGGGAATAATCCCTTGCAGCGCATTTTGGAGGATGCTACCTGTCGAGAGGTCTTTGTTGGTGGAAAAACACATCCGTTCCAAGCCGTGATCTGCGAGCCTGCATCCTCGTGCATGGAAGTAGTCTATCCGAAGGAAAAGGGCCTCCATCAACGTGTCGAAGGAATTGATCTCAAATCCAACCACTGCACTTAAGGCATGCAGGTAAGAAGTGTAGGATTGAGGCTGCTCGATTGCAAAAGCCTTGTCTGGTCGAAAACTGGGGTAGAGCCCAAGGTTTTCACCTTCCTTTTGGTAGTCGCTGTGGTGAATTAGGGAGTCGATAGGATCGTCTGTGGTGGCGATCACTTCCACGTTCATCCGATGAAGCAGTCCTCTGGCATGGAAATCAGGTGCATGCAAAGCGGCATTGGTTTGGGCGTAGATGCTACTGGCATTGGTAGGATTGAGCAGTTCGTTGATTCCGAAATAGCGCTTCAATTCCAGGGCACTCCAGTGGTAGAGCGGGTTTCTGAGCGTGTAGGGTAGGGTATACGCCCATTTGTCAAACTTTTCAGCATCCGATGCCTCTCCCGTGATATAGTGTTCCGCTATGCCAAGCGCGCGCATGGCCCGCCACTTGTAATGGTCTCCAGCTAGCCAAAGGGCACTGATGGTTTCAAACTTCCTATTGGAAGCGATGTCGGCTGGGGAGAGGTGATTGTGGTAATCGATAATTGGAAGCGACTTCGCATGCTCGTGGTAGAGCTGCTTGGCAAAGTCGTTTTGCAATAAAAAGTCTTCTGAGAGAAAAGGAATTTGCTGGTTTGAACTTAGCATTATAAATTAAGTAACTTAATAACAATAAGATGAACTTAAATGGTTAAACTAATACTTGATTAATTTTTATACTCATTTAAATCTCTTGATAGTCGGGTAAACATCCCATTTTGTTGTTTAAACCACTGGCGGAGCCCAGCCCTTTTCATATTCTCGAGTCCATAAAGCCATGGCCTTAGGGGAATTGAGGATATGTCCATTCGTTGGATCACAGGTCAAGGACTCTCCGGTACGGCTACTGATATTGGCCAGATGACATAAGAGCGTAGACACCGCACCTTCTTCAATGGTCGAGTTTTGTTTTTCTGTTCCCCGTACGGCATTAAAGAAGTTGACGATGTGTAACGTACTCATGTCACCCCCTCCGCCAAGGGCAGTGCCCCCTTCGTTATTATTGGCCTGGTTGGATTTGATTTCCTTCCCAGAGCGATCGTGTAGTCGGTAGCCACCGCGATCGACATAGACGGTACCTTCCGAACCGTAAATGATCGTTCCTCGGTCTGAGCCATAGGTTTTGTAATTGTTTCGGCTTTTTCCATCCCACTGGATAACTTTTCCATCTCCAAATTTGAACGTGGCATCCATGGTGTCGTACATGGTCCATCCGTCTTCTGGGTAGTGCATTTTTCCAGCTACCACGGACACTGCAGTAGGAAATTCTACCTGCAAGGCCCAGCGGGCTACGTCTAACTCATGGGTTGCATTGTTGCCCGTTTCGGCAGTGCCGTAATCCCAGCCATACCAATGCCAATTGTAGTCCCAAGTATCGTGGAAATAGGGTTTCCGTGGTGCAGGTCCCTGAAAAAGTTCCCAATCCAAGCCTTCCGGTGCGGCTTGCTGGACGGGATTAGGAACCGCTCCTCGGGAGTTGCTATAAAAAGCTTTAGCAAAGTATACCTTACCAATGACTCCCTCGTGGATGGCTTTGATGATTTCCTTACTTTCTGGGGCGGAGCGCTGCTGGTTGCCCATTTGCACCACCTTATTGTATTTCTTCTGGAGCGCGACAATTACTTCTCCCTCACGAGGGTTGTGGGAACAGGGTTTTTCTACAGACACATGCTTTCCTCGCTCTAAGGCTAGCCAAGTGCCTGGTGCATGCCAGTGGTCAGGTGTGGCATTGATGAGGACGTCAACTTCTTTGTCGTCGAGAACCTTGAAGATATTCTGCTCTTGCTTGGGTTGGTAGTCAATCCATTTTTCAAATCCTTTGGCTGCCTTTGGCATCTGAGACTGCATGGCATCACATAAGTAGAGCAGGTTTACATTACTGCTCTTCAATCCGATGGGCTCATAAAAGGCACCTAAACGCCTTCCTAAGCCTGCAATGGCCACATTCAGTCGGTCGTTTGCACCCATAATGCGGGCATAGGACTTGGGTGAAAAGGCTAGTGAACCTAGGGAGGCTACCCCAAGGGTTGCAACCGCACTTTTTTTGATGAATTCTCTTCTGTTCGATTTGCTCATAGTAGTATTGGCTTCCCCGATTTACTTAAGGGCTTTGATTTTGATGTTTTTGTATTGCACTGCATCTCCATGATCTTGGAGGAGAATGCGGCCTTGTTCGGCTTCGCCAAATAGGTTCCAGACCGCATACTTACTGATGGCGACCAGGTCTCGGTAGGCCTGAGATCCTCTTTGGTATTCGAGCACTTTGACTCCATTGAGGTAATGCTCCACTTTATTGTCTGGGTAGACTACGACTCTCCCTTGATTCCATTCTCCTGGTTTGCGCACAAACCGCGCTTGCTTTTCGGCTTTGATTAAGTCATACAGGGAGGCTAGGGTACGGTTGCCATCTCTGCCCATCTTGGCATCGGGATGGAGGGCATCGTCCAGGATTTGGTATTCTAGGCCAATGGCAGAACCAGTATTTCCTTCGGAAAGGGTGACAAAGTACTTGACTCCACTATTGGCGCCTTCGCTGAGGTTGAAATCAAAAGCCAAGTCAAATGCCTTGAACTGCTCGGTGGTGACGATATCCCCGAATGTCATGGATTCACTGCCGTCGGATTTTTGGATATTGAGTATGCCATCGGCTATGCTCCATCCTTTGTCAGGGAACGCATCTTTGTAGGCACCTACCCAGCCTTTACTCGTTTGGCCATCAAAAAGCAATTTCCATCCTTGGGCTTTTTCTTCCGGCGTCAACTCATTTTTGATGGTGCTGACCACAAAAACAGGCTTTTGGAAGGGTATCGGTTTTAAGTTTTCCGTTTGGATGCGCACATTCCTAAAATAGGTTTTTCGGCCCTCGTCTTCTTTGTTTTGGATGCTATGCACCTGAAGTCCAATAAAACCCCGAGCATCGAGGTCATCCACAAAGTAGGCTACTTCCTGTCCATTAACCCAGGTTTTGATGGTGTTGCCGATCGCCTCGATGCGGTAGGTATTCCATTCACCTAGTTTAAAGGCAGGTTTGGCTGCTGGATTGAGGTCCAGGGGATAAAACCAGCCCCGGCGGGCTTCGTCATAAATTCCTCCAGACCAAGCCCGAGGGCTGGGATCGGCTTCCACTTGGTAGCCATACACCAAACCACGACCTTCTTGCCCTGCTGGATCATATTGACCACGGGTCATAATTCCACTATTGGAAGAGATATGGCTGATCTTTAAGTCTAATTCGAGGATAAAGTCTGTGTACTGTGCTTCGGTAACCAAAAAGGTATTGCCAGTGCCATGGACAGCGGTTCCTTCAATGACGCCGTCGTTGACGGCAAAATTGGCTTTTCCGGCTACTGCTTTCCAGCCGCTGAGGTCTTTGCTATTGAATAAATTTTTCCATCCTGCATCCTGGGCTTGGAGGGTGATGGCAAGCATTAGGCAACTTAGGGTAAGCGTTAATTTCATGGTTTATGTGTCTTCGACTTAACTTGGAGACTGTCCGCGGTAAGTACAAGGGTTTAAACTATCAAGATACAAATTTCATCAACCTGTAGGTAGCGAATAGGTGAGGAGTGGTGACGATTTTTTTGAATTCATGCAGATTAGCTGTTCCGTTTACTACTTTTGTGCATGCTTGATTTCAATAAAAAAGGAAAAGTATTCATTACCTGCAAAGACCGTTCAGTTAGCTACTTGGAGCAGGAAGTACGGGAACTCGGCTTTGTGCCGGTAGCAGTGGTACGGACAGGGTTGGAGGTTTCTGCCTCCTTAGAAGAGTGCATGGACCTCAACCTGCACCTCCGTACTGCTTCACACGTGCTATACGAAATCAAATCCTTCTACCTTTTCAATGCGGAGGACATCTACCGCAAGTTCAAAGCGATCCCCTGGGAGGACTACCTAGACGTGGACGGCTATTTTTCGGTCAACTCAGTGGTAGAAAATGAATCCGTCACTACACCCTTGATTGTTAACGTGAAGGCCAAGGACGCCATTGTCGATCGTTTCCGTGAGTTAAAAGGCAGGCGTCCTGATTCAGGTTCAGACTTTACAGGACTGGTTTTCCAGATCTTCTGGAAAGAAACGCAAGCCATTGTTTACCTAAATACTTCTGGAGAAACCTTGGCCAAGCACGGCTACCGCAAGATTCCTGGAAAAGCACCCATGATGGAGGCGCTGGCGGCAGCAACCATCTTTGCCACCGAATGGAATACCCGCGTGCCTTTTATCAATCCCATGTGTGGTTCAGGTACGCTGGCCATTGAAGCAGCCTTGATTGCTTCTAAGCGTTTCCCGGGATTATATAGAGAGGAGTATGCCTTTCAACATATTTTGGGCTATCAAGTGGAGACTTTTCTAGCGAAGAAAAAGAAGCTGGAAAATAAAGTCATTCACGATCCTGGCGTCAAGATCATTGCCTCAGATATTTCCTTGCAGGCGATCTCTTTCGCCAAAGAAAATGCCGCCTATGCAGGCGTAGAACATATGATCGAATTTCAGACAGGTGATTTTGCAGAAACCGAGATTCCCGAAAAGCCACGTGGCGTGATTATGTTTAATCCTGAGTACGGAGAGCGATTGGGTGAAAACGATGAACTCGAAGTGACCTACAAACGCATGGGAGACTTCCTGAAACAGAAATGTGCAGGTTACCGCGGATATATCTTTACAGGCAATATGGAGTTGGCCAAAAAAGTAGGCTTAAAGGCAAGCCGACGCATCGAGTTCTGGAACGGAACGATTGATTGCCGTCTCCTCAAGTACGATTTGTACGAAGGAAAAGGAACTTGATAAGTACCTGTACGTGACAATCAAAATTTTTGATTCTTAGTCAATCCTTCAAAAAAGGATTGAAATCAGGTTTTGAGACCAGCAATGGAACGGTGACGCTTATTTTTGGAATTGTGAGTACCTTATTGCTTCGCGATTGAATTTATGCGCCATTTTCTAGCATTCATATTCCTCTTTAGTTGGCATTTATCCTGCTTTTCCCAAACCCTTACGGGTACAGTACGAGAAAAGGGGACTGGTTTACCTTTGCCTTTTGCTAATGTCTTTGTCAATAACACCACGATAGGATCAGCAACTGATGCGGAGGGGCGATTTCGAGTAAGCGGGGATTTTTCTACAGAAATTGAGTTAGTAGCCAGCTTTATTGGTTATGTCACAGAAGTAAAGGCGATCTCGTTCCGAAATAAAGCTGAAGTCCAAGTCGATTTTGAATTGGCGTCCAATGAATCGAACCTGTCAGAGATTGAACTCAAAGCCAAGCGCGATAAGTCCTGGGATCGGGAACTTCGTAGATTTGAAGATGTTTTTTTGGCATTAGCCGATGATCCCTACCGCTCCCAAGTTCAGATAAATAACCCCTGGGTATTAGAATTTGAGAATGTAAAGGCTGCAAAGGGTCCCAATTACCTTCAAGCCTCTGCGGCACAGCCCTTGAAAATCACGAACACGGCCCTGGGGTATGAGATCGATTATTTCCTAAAAGATTTTCGGGTTATGCGAACAGGCTCCATGTTTTATGGGCAAGTTTTCTACACGCGGATCAATTCGGGAGATGAAGAAAAGAAGGCGGAATGGGAAGTGAATCGAGAGGCCAACTACCACAGTTCCTTACGGCATTTCAATTCTTCACTTTTACTTAATCTACAGGATTCCATCCATTTTGAAGTTTATCGGGCACTTCCTGAGCAACTAGGTCGGGTACGAACAAATGATTTTAGAGAAGAATTAGGTGAGTCAATTGTGCCCATTGATCCAGATTCCATTTTCAGGAAACCCCTTGGGAATGGGAATTTTCGAATTTATACGACAGATCGTCTTGAAATTCACCATTTGGATAAGCCCTGGACAAATGACTATTACACCAATGTGTACCATGCCATCAGTTGGATTCAAGCACCTAGCGGGTACTACGATGTAGACAAGAAGGGTACCTTGATCAATCCTACCCAACTGGTCCTTTCGGGGTACCTCAGTAGACAGCGCATGGCTCGGATTTTACCTCTGGATTTTACCCCTTCCTCGGATCAAGCACTGGCTCAAAATCAAAATGAGGTGTTGACCAATCCTGCCATCCAATTCAATCGACTGCGTGAAAAAGCCTGGTTAACGACGAATAAGCCTTATTTCTATCCTGGAGAATCGGTTTGGCTGGGAGGGAAGATGCTCTATCAAGAACAACAAATTTCGGATTCCCTCAGTCGCGTGCTGCATGTGGATTTGATTAATTCCAAGTCGGAAATCATTCAGTCGGCCACGTTTCCGATTGAAAAAGGGAAGGTTACTGGAGGATGGACGCTGTCATCGGATTTGGTTCCTGGAGATTATGCACTGCGAGCCTATACGAATTGGAATAAGAATTTTGGTGAACTCGATCAATTTGTGGCTCCATTTTTAGTGATGGAACCGGGATTTAAGCCCAAGGCGGAGCAAGTTGTAGCAGAATCAATTCAAGGTGAGATTAGCCTGAGGTCCGAGACTTCAGTTGCAGACTCGCTGAGTTACCGAGTGATGGATTTGAAACTGGAATTGTTGGATGAGTTTCAAAACCCCATCGATGGAGAATTTATTCTTTCGCTCACAGATTCGGACGCGGTATCCCTGATTCAGGGAAGTAGTTCGCTAGAGGAGGAGATGAACTGGTTGGACAAGAAGCTTCCGGAGGATTTCAAGTCTACTCTCGCCTTTCCCATCGAGTACGGCATTTCGGTGCAGGGCAAATTTACGGCGGATAACAAGCGTCGCCCAGCGATCAATCCGATCACCGTCGTTCGTGGAGATTTAGAAGATTTTGGTCAAGTGATGACGGATTCGTTGGGCAATTTTTGGGCAACTGGCTTAATTTTCACGGATACTGCCCAAATCGCTATTGCTGCCTTGGATTCCAAACGAAAACCGTTTGGATCGGTAGAACTCCAAAATTCCCCCAAACCTGTTCCTATTTCATTCTTTCCGAAGTATGCATATAGCCTAGAAACTTTTCGGAGTGAAATACCAATGCTAGATAAATCGGGTGAATACATCTTGCTTCAGGAGTTTGTAAAGGAAGATGATAAACTTCAGGAAACTCAGGAGAGTCCGACTGATCGATATGGTGAGCCTACCCAGCAGGTGAGCGGAGAGGTCCTAGAAAAAGAAACGATGGGTCAAATTTTAGGCCGTTTGGGTTTTAATTTGACCTCCTTAAAATTCAGGAATTATACCTACGGAGAAACGACAGGAAGCCCTTTGCTGATTATCGACGGGTCCTCCTTGCCTTTTATGGAACCAACTGAGTTTAGGGAAGTCCTACTTGGTTTTGAACCTTCTCAACTTACCGCCATCAAAGTGTATGCGGATAATGTCGGTAAATCAACTTTTGGCATGGCTGGCTATGCAGGTGTAATTTCCATTGAGACTAAGAATGGTCTAAAGTTAGGCCCGGACTCCAACAAGAAATTCAATTCCGAGGGATTTCAGATTTTCCCTATTTCAGGATTTACTGAGTTTCCAGAATTCATTAAAAACCCTACTTCAGATCAATTTTTAAAGAAAAAGCCTACGATCTACTGGGAACCTCAGGGAATCACTACCTCCGGTGTTTACCAAACTAAAGTTAAAGTACCTTATGGAGTAAAGGCCATTCAGGTTTGGGTGGAAGGCATGACCTTGGATGGGCAAGCTTTTTCAAAAATGATCAAGGTGGAGTTTTAATAACCACGGGTTTCACCCGCGGTTATTCATGGTTTGACCCGCCGCGGCGGGTCTTTTTTGCAATACACCTTCACTCTAAAAAAAAAACCGCGAAAATTTCTCTCCGCGGTTTTTATTTTATTTCTGATTACTGAAGTTGACTGCTCAACTTGTCTACCTTTTTGCTGAGGTCAAGAATTGCTTTTGCGTAGCGCGTATCCCACTCTTCCAAGCGACTGGTATTCTGTATCGCCACCTCGTACTGAATACCCGGTAGGATCCAGGAGGCA
>JBIIFN010000199.1:0-3712 GCA_044237325.1 Algoriphagus sp. | reverse complement strand
TTACCGATGATTTGGCATTTCAGTTCGGTTTCCTCCCATTCTTTTACGGGTACTGAATCTTCCGTCACTCCTGCACCAGCATAGAGGATGGCATGGGATTGGTGGAGGCTAGCCGTCCGGAGATTCACGTAAATGGAGGTTTCTTGCTCAATCCCCACTGGTCCTAGAAAGCCTGCATAAAAACTCCTATCCCATCCTTCTTCTGTTTTTAAGAAGTTGAGGGCCTCTTTCCGAGGCATTCCACAAACGGCCGAGGTAGGGTGGAGGAGTCCAAGCATGACGCTCCCTAAATTGGAAAATCCGGTAGTTTGGGTATTCACACGGAAGTCGGAACGCAGGTGGAGCAAGTTGCCGGCAAGAACTGTTTTGGGGCCATGCTCCTCATATTCCCGCAATCGGATCGTTTTGAAGCAATCCACGATGTAGCGACTGACTAATGCCTGCTCTTCAATTTCTTTTTGGGTCCAGGCAGCAGATTTCAGGGGATTGTCCCCCTGCGCAGGCTGCGTACCCGCGAGTGACATGGTGTAGAAGTAGTCTCCCTTGGTTTCAATAAGCACTTCAGGGCTGGCACCCATCCAGGTACCTATTCCGGGGAGGTGAAAAAAGTTGACAAAGGAATGCGGGTAAATGGAAAGCAGCTTGGCCAAGGTTTTACCCAAATCAAATTCAGTTGGGAGAGGAACCCTCTTGGTGCGGGCAGCCACAATCTTTTCCAACCTACCTGCTTCAATCGCCTGGATGCCTTTGGCTACCAAGTGTAGGAAATGCTCCTTTTCTTGACTAGGTCCAGGATTGGATTGGAGCGGGAGCTTACTCAAAAGGGCTGCAATTCGTTTTTTGAGTTCAGGTGTAGGAAGTGATTCACGACTTGCCTGCATCCATTGGGGCAAATCCCCTCCATTCAGTGGGCTGTCGAGAGAAATTTTCTCGTAGCGATCACCTTGAATAAAAAATGCTTTTTTGTCGGCTTGGTCTGCAAAAGGGTGCACTACAAATCCAGCCGGAAGATCCTCCAATTGCAGGGAAACGCGTCTTGGACCTTGGCTAAAATCTTGAATATAGGCCAGCTGAGAAGAATTGGGCTTCCGCCAAAGCGCGAAGGAACCACCAGAAGCCAGGCCTTCGCCCAGGAAAACATCCAGTACCTCCTCCAATGAAATCGCCTTCCCTTCCTCCGTTAAATTCATTTTTTATCCAAGATGGCCATCGTAATTCTGCTGATGCAGCAGAGTTGATCGGCCTCGTTAACAATCTTTATTTCCCATACCTGGGTGGATTTCCCCAAATGTACAGGTCTGGCGGTTCCTTTTACCTTTCCCGACTTCACAGCCCTCAGGTGATTGGCATTGATTTCAAGTCCTACACAATCCTGTTTGCTTCGATCTAGGGTCAAGGACGCAGCCACTGAACCCAAGGTTTCGGCAAGCACCACATTGGCTCCTCCATGTAACAAGCCCATGGGCTGTATGGTTCGATGGTCTACGGGTAACGTTGCCTCCAAAAAATCTTCGCCTATTCCAGTGAATTCTAAGCCGATATGGTCCACCATCGTATGCATTCGGATCGTATTCAGTTGCTCAAGGGTAGGAAGGGAAAGAAAAACCATGAAACTATGGGTTAAATGAAGTTTATTTGGGTGCTGGACAAAATTAAAGAAACTTGAACCGAAAAAAAATTTACCTGGTCCGCCACGGACAAACAGATTACAATTTGCAGGGCGTAGTGCAGGGGAGTGGTATCGACGCCCCTATCAATGCCACGGGCAGGGCACAAGCCGATGCATTTTTTACCGCCTACGGACACCTTTCCTTTGACCAGCTGTATCATTCAGCCTTGATCCGTACTGGACAATCCATCCAGGGCTTTATTGACTTGGGTATTCCCACCCGTGGACTAGCGGAGTTGAATGAAATTTCATGGGGAAACTACGAAGGCACCCCCATGACCCCAGAAGAGGGGGAGTACTACCGCATGATGCTGCACCAGTGGCAGCAGGGCAACTTGGATTATGCGATTGCTGGCGGGGAAAGTCCCAATTCCGTTGCCGAACGACTAAATCGAGCCATCCAAATCATTCTCAACGGTCCTGGGGAAACCATCTTGGTGTGTATGCACGGAAGAGCCATGCGTATTTTTCTAAGTTTGATCTGTCAAACTCCCTTGAAAGAAATGGATCAGTACGAACACGGCAACTTATGCCTGTACGTGTTGGAGCAAGTGGATGGGGGAACTTTTCAGCTTAGCAAGCAAAATGATCAAACACACCTCAAGGACGTGAAGCAGCTTTAGCCGTTTTCATGGCTTTCTTTTTCTGCACAAGATCGTTTTCGTACTGCGCCATAAACCCCGCGTAGGCGGTCTTGTTTTCGCTTAAGTCAAATACCCGAAAGGCAAGTTGCTGCAGTTGCAGTCTTCTACCATCCTTCAAAGCAATCCAGTACTCGCCCAACAAGCAGGCATTAAAGCTGTCTGTAGGAATCTCCAGTACCAGTGCCAGTTCGGAATTGCCGGTATAGGTTTTGGTAGGAAAAAAGGGCGAAAGTTGATCTGCAATGCTGCTTAGGTTTGTTCGTAATTGATCAAGCTCTCCCTGATCAAAAAGCACCAAAAAGGTTTTTGACTCGGGCTCTTTCGCAACGCCCAAGCAGCAGGTAAACACAAAAAGGAAGACCAAGACTAACTTTTTCATTACCCCAATATAGGTGCAAGTGTGGAGGAAAATCAAGTTTGTTTAAAAAAAAATGTCCACGGACGACAGTCCACGGTCCACTGCAATTGTGTAGAGGCAAGAAACAAGAGCCGAGATGCAAGAGCCGAGAAGCAAGAAATAAGTGACAAGAAAAAATGTTTAGTGTCTTCTACGAATTCCCACTTCTATATTCAGCGTTCGGGATTCAGGAGAAGCAAGACCTGTAGGCTGTAAACAATTGACCTTCGAACGTTAGCAAAAAAAAGTCCACATGAAAAATCTGCGTAATTTTTCCTTTATGATCTGAGTAAAAAAAAATCGAACGCTAATCCTTAGAAAAAAAGGCAAAAAAAAATCTCCGAGGAGCTCGGAGATTTTAAATATTTTGAAAAAGCTTACGCTTTTGCAGTTCTTCTTTTTGCTTTTGTGTCTTCTGCCTCCACCTCGTCTTCAACGCCGGCAAGGATTCTTCCACAATGCTCACAAACAATCAATTTTTTCTTTTCGCGAATATCCGCCTGTCTTTGCGGGGGAACGGTATTGAAGCAACCGCCGCAAGCACCTCTTTTTACCATAACCACAGCTAGGCCATTCTTGGCATTCGCTCTGATTTTGGTGTAAGACTTGATCAAGCGCTCATCTACTTTTTTGGCAGCCTTGTCACGCTCAGTTTGTAGCTTAGACTCTTCTGCTTCGCTTTCGGAGATGATGGTAGAAAGTTCTTCCTTCTTCAAGTCAAGGTCTTTTTGACGATCTTTCATCAAATTACTCAACTCTTCCAATTCTGCTTTCTTGCTTTCGATGCGTAGACCAGTTTCAACGATTTTCTTCTTAGAAACCTGGATTTCCAAGTCCTGAAGCTCCAATTCCTTGGTTATCGCGTCGTACTCACGGTTGTTGCGTACGTTCATCTGCTGCTCCTGGTACTTTTTGCCCAGCTTCTCAGATTCTTTGATGCCGTCTTTGTACTTCTTAATGTCTTCGTCAAATCCTTCGATTTCTCTGCTGAATTTGCTTAGT
>JBIIFN010000198.1:0-3716 GCA_044237325.1 Algoriphagus sp. | reverse complement strand
ACATAATACTTATTGATTTTTTCCGAGTACAAAAAAATAAACCCATGCCATAATTAAAAAATAGGATAAGCAAAGATAAGAAAAGCAGACCAATTATGATCTGCTTTAGTGATCCCGCTGGGATTCGAACCCAGGACCCTCCCGATGAAAAATCGGGATGCTATACCAGCTGAGCTACAGAATCCGTTTTCGAATTAGGTCTTCAATGTAAGTTCTAGATTTCATCTTTTTAATTTTCAATTCTCGCTGCTTTGCTAAAACCAAATCCTCCCATTCTTCTTTGTAAACCAATTCCCAAGGTTTTCCAGTAGATGTAAATTTTGAATGGCCCACATTATGTTCGTAAAGCCTGCGATCCAGATCGGTACAAGCCCCAACATAATACTTATTGATTTTTTCCGAGTACAAAAAATAAACCCATGCCATAATTAAAAAATAGGATAAGCAAAGATAAGAAAAGCAGACCAATTATGATCTGCTTTAGTGATCCCGCTGGGATTCGAACCCAGGACCCATACATTAAAAGTGTATTGCTCTACCAGCTGAGCTACAGAATCGGATATTCGTATTTCAATGCCAAAACGTGCTTCGTGAAGTCACGAACAGACACAAAAATAAAAAGCGGAAGGTCATTCCGCTTTTTATCGTGATCCTGTCAGGACTCGAACCTGAAACCTACTGCTTAGAAGGCAGTTGCTCTGTCCAGTTGAGCTACAGGACCTGGTGACTACTTCTAGTCAAATTAAAGTCGGGGTGGCAGGATTCGAACCTACGACCTCCACATCCCAAATGTGGCGCGATACCGGGCTACGCTACACCCCGAAACTTTTTACTTCAATTTTTTTCAAACAGCCATTTGCTATTTGAGGGATTCGAACCTCCGGACTTCCCGCACCCTTGCGGGACGCGATACCGGGCTACGCTACACCCCGAAACTTTTGTTGCTAGCTCCTTGTAAGCTAATCTTGTGATCCCGCTGGGATTCGAACCCAGGACCCATACATTAAAAGTGTATTGCTCTACCAGCTGAGCTACAGAATCGGTAATCAATATGTCAAATTCAAAAGATTCTATCTTAAAACTGTATTGCTTCCCGAAATACTTCGGGACAGGCCTACCAGCTGAGCTACAGAATCGGACTTGTTAATTTTGCCAAAACGAACTTGCTTTTTGAAAGCACTATGCCGTTATTGGACTGCAAATTTATGATTCTGAATTCTAAATGCCAAGAGCCACAACAATCTTTCTCGTAAAAGTTTCCATATTTTTTGCATTCCTACTGCAAAGCATTAACTGTCAAGCCGATGTGCCCCGACTTTTGATCGCAGATTCCTTGTTTGCACAGCGAAGCTACAAGGAAGCCATGGAGATTTACCAAGTAAATTTCGAATCCGGGGTCTATTCTACCTCCATGCTGCTCAAAATGGCCTTCATCGCCGAGGGAATTGGAGACAGCGAGCGGGCTACCATTTACCTAAGCAAATACTACGACCTAAGCCCAAATCCTCAGGCAATCTCCAAAATCAAAACCCTAACCGGGCAAGCGGAACTGGTAGGTTACGAGGTGAGTGACGGCATACGCTTTGTCCTCTTTCTTGTCGAATACAAAGAAATTCTCGTCGGCGCATTGACGCTATTCCTGATCATGTCCTTGATTTTTATAGGCTCAAAAGGCAGGAAGCTTTCCGAAACCCGCTTTTATTGGCCCTCCATCTTGCTGATGGGCATCATCTTTTTGAGCAATAATTTTCTTAAGGGCCCCACAACTGGACTCATCACATCCAGCCCCTCGCTAATTCGGACACAGCCCAGTGCTGGCGGAGAACGCATAGACCTAGTAGAACCCGGACACCGCGTGATCATCAAGTCCTCTCAGGACATCTGGTACGAAATCGAATGGAAGGATCAAGTCGCTTACATTAAGAAGGAAGACGTAACGCGATTGTGAGTGTAAATTGTACAATGTACCAGGTATAAAGTACAAAGTAGGGATTCGAAATATAACTTGAATTCTGCCTACCTATTGCAAGCAGGGTTCTCTTACCTTCCTGCCAAAAAAAACCACATAGACACATAGAAAACAGCTCTATGTGCCTATGTGGCTAAATATAAAAACCTAGATGTAGTCTTCTCTTACCTTCCTGCCAAAAAAAACCACATAGACACATAGAAAACAGATCTATGTGCCTATGTGGCTAAAAAAACCCAGGTAAATTCAAATTATCCTGGTTCTTGCCTCTCGGCTCTTGCTTCTCTTACAGCTTCTTAATCATCAAATTGCGGTAGTGCACCACATCGCCATGGTCCTGGAGAGAGATTTTTCCCTTTTTATACTTTCCAAATCCAGGCATGCTCTTGAACTTGCTCTTTGCAATAAGCGCTTCCCACTCGGGTGTAAATAGCTGCGTAGAGACGATATTGACTCCATTAAGAAAGAAGTCTAGCTTGCCTTTGTTGATTCGAATTTCGGCTTGATTCCACTCGCCTGCAGGCTTCACTGTTTCTTTGCTACTCACGATCAAATCATACAAGTCCCCCGCACGGTGGCTGACGATCTTGGCATCCGGGTGACCCGCGTTGTCCAACACCTGCATCTCAGGGCCTGTCTGCCAAGGATACGAGTACTCAGGTGACTCGTGCACCAAGAAAATCACCCCGCTATTTCCGTTAGGAGCAATTTTCCATTCGTACTTGAAGTGGA
This sequence comes from Algoriphagus sp., assembly GCA_044237325.1. Taxonomy (GTDB): domain Bacteria; phylum Bacteroidota; class Bacteroidia; order Cytophagales; family Cyclobacteriaceae; genus Algoriphagus. Next base: position 1,015 of record JBIIFN010000198.1, on the reverse strand, counting down.
AATTTTCATACTCCTCTGCCGTCACAATATCTCCACCATCGCCCGTTTGCCAACCAGCTTTGTTGGCGGCATCGAGGTAAAGTTCCCCGTTTTCAATTTTCCAAGCTTTGCCTACGGCACCTCCGCCATACTTGGCCCAGCCAGCAAAGGTCTTTCCATCAAACAAAGGGGTCCACTCCGCTACCACTTCCGTGTTAGCCACCTTTACAGGCTTCTCTGGACCTGGGGCCGTAGTGAAGGCCATCAATAGCCCTGCACTCGCCCATAGGGCAATAGATTTTTTGTTCATCTTATTTTCTTAACAGTAAAATATAACGCACCATGTCTTTGGCATCTTCCTCACTAAGTCCCACGTGGGCAGACATCGGGATTTCGCCCCAAACACCCACACCACCAGCAACTACTTTTTGCGCGAGCATGGCGACATTTTCTTCGGTATTTTCATACTTCGCTGCCACGTCTGCGTAGGCAGGGCCGATAAGCTTACGGTCTACTTGGTGGCATCCGGTACAGTCAGAGCCTTTTACTTTTTCCAGTCCTTTGATGTACACGGGATTGTCCTTGTACTTGTCCTCTAGGGAAACCTCCACAGGGGCGGCTTCTGCGGAAGCAGTGGCCTCAGCACTCGTCTCTGCTGATTTTTCCCCTCCACCACAGGCAAAGGTTAGCCCCGCCAAGGCGAGTAATGCAAAATTTACACGTAATGATTTCATTTGATTGGTTGGTTAAATCTTAAATTCCTAAAACTCGTCTATTAAATGCCTCGTCTGCACCGGTTCCGGCAAAATCATCAAAGGCTTTTTCAGTTACTCGGATGATATGGGAATCAATGAACGGCGCACCTTCTGCAGCTCCTTGCTCCGGATGCTTGATGGCACACTCCCACTCAAGCACGGCCCATCCACTGTAGTTGTACTGCGAAAGTTTGCTAAATATACCTGCAAAATCAACTTGACCATCTCCTAACGATCTAAATCGTCCTGCACGCTCTACCCAGCCCTGGAACCCACCATAA
>JBIIFN010000058.1:0-13431 GCA_044237325.1 Algoriphagus sp. | reverse complement strand
AGTCACAGGTATGTTGAGCTCGCTCCGCACAATTTCTAGCCACTTCAAGCCTTCTTCACCAACTCCCTCAAAGGAACCGGGACGGGTGCGTGGCTTCCAGATGCCCGCGCGAAAGACCTGAGGGATTACTTTCTCGGCTTTCATTTCGGCACAGATCTGTGCGATCTGCTCTGGAGTCTCGGCAGAGCACGGTCCGCCAATGATTAGAGGGTTGCTGAGGCCAAGGCCCCAGTCTTTGATTTGCTTGTGTGGTTGCATGGTGGTACGCGGTTTACATAAAAAAAGCCCGACTCTTTCGAATCGGGCTTCTCTGTGGTTTATATTTTTTAGTTTTTGACTAGGCAATACACAGCTCCGATTCGATTCTTCTGTCGAAAGTAAAAGTAAAAGAAGCTAAAATAGATCGCTGCGGTGATTAACATGCCCTAAATGTAATGGCCTGTTTTTTAAAAGCAAAATTATTTTTTCAACGTTTGGTTGCGGAATCCTTAAAATAAGGAGGTAAACGGTTACTAAATTCTAATTTAAGCAAAAAGAAAACGGCATTTCAGAAGATTATTCCAAAAATAAGCCACAACTAAAAATTATAAATTGCATATATTTTTTTAATAACCTCAGGTTATTGGTCAGGAGCTCCCTTTCCAAAGGACCTTTCCTAGGATCGCTCCACAAAAAAGCGAACTACTGCTCGAGCATATCGGTCTGCTTGCGGATCGATTCCTGGTGAATGATGCGAAACAACTCTAGTACGGCCTCCGGATTCAGTTGCAGTGCCTCGGCCCAACTAGGACGGCTATGTAAGATTTCTTGCCAACGGTCTAGTTGAAAGGCAGCTACATTATTAAGTTTCTTGTAAGCCCCAATTTTCTCCACCAGGTGCATTCTTCTGCTGAGGACTTCGAGTAGGTCTCTGTCTACCTCATCGATCTGCTGCCTGATTTCTTCCATCTGGTTGTTCTTTTGGCTTCCCTCAAAACCCACTTTTCGGGTCACCAGGCTGGCCATCATTTCCTTCAGGGCTGCAGGACTGAGTTGCTGTGCGGCGTCAGTCCAGGCTTGATCGGGCTGCACGTGGGATTCCACCATCAATCCATCAAAGTTGAGGTCCAAGGCATGCTGCGCAATACCCTGTACCAAGGCCCGCTTACCGGAAATATGGCTCGGATCATTGATCAGGACGAGCTCCGGCCGTAGCGTCCGAAATTCAATCGGCAGCTGCCACATGGGGGAGTTGCGATGGATGGTATCTCTAAAGTTAGAAAAGCCTCTGTGTACAGCACCCAAGCGGCTAAGGCCCACTTGTTCTAGGCGCTCAAATGCACCCAACCATAAGCCCAAGTCGGGATTGATGGGGTTTTTGATCAATACTGGCACATCTACACCGCGCAAACTTTCAGCGATTTCGGTGATGGTAAAGGGATTGACCGTAGAGCGAGCGCCGATCCAAAGCACGTCCATTTCTGCCTTCAAGGCTTCTTCAACGTGATAGGCGGTGGCTACTTCTACGGCTACGTGCACCTTATTTTTTTTCTTGGTTTCTTGCAGCCAAGGAAGGGCTAAGGTGCCCAGACCTTCAAATCCATTGGGTCGGGTGCGGGGCTTCCATACGCCAGCACGGATCAGGGATACGCCGTTGGCAGCCAGAAGACTTACTGTTGCTTCGAGTTGCTCGGGGGTTTCGACGCTGCAAGGCCCCGCAATAAGTAGGGGGCCTTTTGCCTGTTGTTCTGCCAGAAAGGGGAAAAGTGCTGCTATACGTGGGTTCATGAAGATGAAACCTGAACCTGCTTCCCAAAGTTTCCCCAACAGCAAAAAATTCTAGATTCACCCATTTTTCGTTGCCCTAAATCCCAAACAAAACCCAAGTGACTGCGGTTTTCTACTATCTTTGTCCCCATAAATGAGTACCATGCCCGTTAAACCCACTATTTCTTTTGAAAATCTGGAAGTGGCCTTTGCCTCCAAGAGTAATGCGGAGCTCAGGAAAATGTACCTGATTTTTGCTACCCTTAACAATAACTTCCTGTCAAGCCTTGGCATCAAGTTGGCCGATCTCGCCTTTTCACTGCACCTGCCTGTCAAGGGGATCATGAAAAAAACCATGTTTGGGCATTTTTGCGGAGGCGAAACCATTCGTGAAAGTGTGCGTGCATGCAAGCTTTTGGCCAACTACGGCGTGCACTCCATCCTAGATCTTTCTGTGGAAGGAAAAGGGGACGAGGCAAGCTTCGAAGCCACCACAGAGGAGATCTACCAGACCTTGGTGGAATCTGCTAAAACAGACTACATGCCCTTCGGGGTCTTTAAGGTTACGGGTCTTGGTGACTACCGTATTCTTGAAAAAATACAGGCGGAACAGCCCCTCAGCACTGCCGAAAAAGAAGCCTTTGCACGCCTAGAAGCCCGAGTAGATCGCCTCTGCAAGGCCGCTCATGACCTGGGCCTGAAGATTTTGGTCGATGCGGAGGAAAGTTGGTTCCAAGACGTAATCGACACGCTGGCCTACCAGGCCATGGCTACCTACAATACCGAGCGCTGCGTGGTGTACAATACCTATCAAATGTACCGCCATGACTCACTTGCTCGCCTCAAAAAAGCAAGTCAACATGCCCAGCAGCAAGGCTACCTCTTCGGAGCCAAGCCCGTTCGTGGTGCCTATATGGAAAAGGAGCGCGCACGCGCAAAAGCCCAAGGCTACCTCGATCCAATTCAGCCCGATAAGGCAGCCACAGATAGGGATTACGATGCCGCTATCCAGTTTGGCGTAGAAAATGGTGCCTACCTCGTTTGTGCCACCCACAACGAGAAGAGTAGCCTTTCCTTGACGGAAAGTATGAACGTACAGGGCATTGCGCCCAATTCTGACCGGATATTTTTCTCTCAGCTGTATGGCATGAGTGATTCGATATCCTTCAATTTGGCCAAGCAGGGCTACCGCGTAGTGAAATACGTGCCCTACGGACCCGTAGAAAAAGTAATGCCCTACCTTACCCGTAGAGCAGCCGAAAACTCCTCCATTGCGGGACAGAGCAGCCGTGAGTTTGACCTTATCCGTCGTGAAATGAAGCGACGCAAGCTAGGCTAACAACCCCTCCTAAACGAAGATTAACTTATACCCCATCACCATGCAACTTTTGAGCGAACAGGAACTTGAACGTAGAAAAGACCGAGAGGAACTCTATGCCCTAGGTATAAATCCCTATCCAGCGGAGTCTTTTCCGATCAACGCTACCGCAGCCGATATCCATCAAAACTACGAAAACAATAAAACCGACTACAAAGACATCACCATTGCTGGACGTTTGATGAGTCGGCGGATCATGGGCTCTGCCTCCTTTGCAGAGATTCAAGATGCTACGGGCAGGTTGCAGATTTATGTAAGAAGAGACGACATCGCCTCGGAAGACAATCCTGAATTCTACAATACGGTCTTCAAAAAGCTACTCGGAATGGGTGACTTCATTGGCGTGAGAGGATATATTTTTACCACCCAAACTGGTGAGATCTCTCTCCATGTGACCCACCTCACGGTATTGTCCAAAGCAGTGAAGCCTCTTCCAATTGTAAAAAGAGACGAGGATGGGACTGTGTACGACGGCTTTACCGACCCTGAGCAACGCTACCGACAGCGGTATGTGGACCTCACGGTAAATCCAGCCGTGAAGAAGACCTTTGTAACCCGCTCCAAGATCATCTCCAACATGCGTCGTTATTTTGACGACCATGGCTGGCTGGAAGTGGAAACCCCCATCTTGCAGGCAGTTCATGGCGGTGCTGCAGCAAGGCCTTTTCAGACGCACCACAATACGCTGGACATGCCTTTGTTTCTCCGTATCGCCAACGAGCTCTACCTGAAGCGATTGATTGTGGGCGGCTTCGATGGCGTCTATGAGTTTGGAAAAATGTTCCGCAACGAGGGTATGGACCGCACGCACAACCCGGAATTTACGTCCATGGAGATCTACGTGGCCTACAAGGATTATATCTGGATGATGGAAATGGTGGAGCAGCTCCTGGAGCAGGTGACGCAGTCTATTCACGGGCAGACGTCGGTGACGGTGGGCGGAAAAGAAATTGATTTTGCAGGGCCATACCGCCGCTTAACCATGTTTGACTCCATCAAAGAATATGCGGGCATAGATGTCAGCGAAATGGACGAAGCGGGATTGAAGCAGGTTTGTGCTCAGCTGGGTATTGAGGTAGATCCCTCCATGGGCAAAGGCAAATTGATCGATGAGATCTTTGGAGCCAAAGTGGAGGCCAACTTGATTCAACCGACCTACATCACGGATTATCCGATTGAGATGACGCCTTTGGCGAAAAAGCACCGCAGCAAGCCGGGTCTTGTGGAGCGTTTTGAGCTTTTTGTCAACGGCAAAGAAATCGCCAACGCCTACACAGAACTCAACGACCCTATCGACCAACGCGAGCGCTTTGAGGAGCAACTCAAGCTTGCTGCCCGTGGAGACGACGAAGCCATGGCCATGGACGAGGATTTCCTTCGCGCACTAGAATACGGAATGCCACCTACTTCCGGTTTGGGTATCGGTATCGACCGCTTGACCATGTTGATGACAGACAATTCCACCATTCAGGAGGTATTGTTCTTTCCTCAAATGCGTGCGGAGAAAAAGGCGGTAGAACTCACCGAAGAGGAGAAATTGATTGTAGAACTTTTGAAAGCCAAGCATCCTTCTTCTTTACCTGAGTTAAAAGTAGAAAGCGGACTGAGTGGAAAAAAGTGGGACGTTTCCATCAAAGGACTCACCCAAAAAGGAATGGTAAAGGTGACCAAGGAAGGCGAAAGCCTGCTTGTAGATCTTATTGATTGATAAGGGTTTCCTTTCCATAAAAACAAAAAAAGTCCAGTATTTGCTGGACTTTTTTGTTGATTGCTATCCTGTTACTTTTTAATGACTTAATAAAAGTAACCAGACAAAATAGGGGTTGAAGTTCAATTAGATGGGCTGTCGACCGTGGACAGCCTGCAGACCGTGGTCTGTCGTCTGTGGACCAAATTTTACTTTTTCTGTGCGTCCGAAAATCCAAAAACCTTTTGAAGCAAGGGGCTGGATCTTAGGTTGATATTTTTCCGCAGGGCTAATTCTTCTTTAGCAATCTCAACAAATAGGCCTTGAAGGGCTTTTTCGGTCACATACGCGGTTAGGTCGGTGGTTACAGGCTTGACCAAAGGGATTTTATTGTAACGGGACATCACCGTTTCCCAATGGGCTGTGGCGCCTACTTTTTTCAGGCTTGCCTGAATGGGAGGAGCGAACTTGACTTTCAATCCAGCTGTAGTACTACGCTGCAGGTAGTCTGTAGCGGCGCGCTCAGTCCCCAGAAGAATGCCTTGCACATCAGTAAAAGTCATGTCTTTGATGGCTTGAGTGAAAAGGGGGCGTGCCTCTTTAACTGCATCTTCAGCGGCTCTGTTGAGGCTGGTGATCAGCTGATCGCAAAGATTGCCCATGCCTACTTTGCGGAGCGCACGTTCTACTTGGATCGCTTCTTCAGGAAAGGGAAGTTTGATGGCAGGGTTCCCTAGGAATCCGTTTTCTAGGTTGAGTCGATCCACGCTCAGGCCAGTTCCTTTTTCCAAGGCCTCTTTCAGGCCATTGGCCATTTCAATTGGGGAAGGGTTGGATGATCCGCCTGTGGCTTGGCTTACCTTGTCGAGCACTTTTTTGAGTTGTGCAGAAGCGCTAATTGGGAAGAGAATGCTCGCAAAAAAGAGCCCTAAGCAAATCGAAAGGATGCGGAAATTCATAGCAGAAGTGATAGCAAGTAGGGATGTGGTATTCCTAACGAGAATTTGGTTCCGAAAGGTTTATTTCTAAGCTTAAAAATCAAAGAAAGAGCGTCTGCGAGAAACCTTCAGGTCCTGGAGGATGCTTGACTTGACACGGATGTCGATGTTATACGAAGTAAAACGGCCAAAAGGAACCCAGTTGACATTCATCTGCCAGCAATGCAGGTCTCTGGCGATACCAATCATGGTTTGGGTGATTTCGTTTTGGTCAAAGTTATAGCCTGTATTGAAGTTGATCTTCCATTTTTCAGAGATGGAGAGGTCACCGCCAATATTCATGGCTTGGGTGATGTTGGTGCTATTGTTGACCTGCCGTGCATAGGCGAGGTTATAGCCTACGGTAAGGTTCCAGGGGATATCCCAGTCGATGTATTGGCTTGGATCGGCCACGATGCGATTGATTTCATTTTCTACAAAGGCATTCATTTGTCCGCCTCGCTGGATGAAATCTTGGGTGAGTTCGTCCCGTACCTGTCCAGGATTTTGACCTTTCTGTGGGTTTAGCGAAGCGTTTAGGTTGAGGGAAGCATTTCGAATCACGCCGATACCTTGCCCCTTATTCCAAGCAAATTCATTGCTTGTTCGAAAGGTTTCTTGGCCATCGGCCCCTCTGCTACTCACAGTTGCATAGGGGTCGAGCGTACTATTGAGGTTAATGGATAATTTTTGATCAAAAAAGCTAGTACGTGCAGACAGCTGTAGGGGGGAAAGCTGGAAGGAGTCAGCAGCAAAGTTGTAGGCTGTATTGATGTTGAGGGCCTCCAGGATAGATATTTTTTTGGATTGGCCTTCGGTGCTGTCGGTATCAGCCTTTAGTTTGGCTTCGACCACATTGCGAAGTCCTATGCTCAAAGCCCTAGATTCTCCTAGAGGAGCGTCGCCGAAGATTAGGCCCTGATGCCTTGAGAATCGTCGAATTTGGCCTCCTTTGTCCGCTTGCACCTCTTGGTAGTAGCCGTAGGCTGGGTCAGAAAAGTCAGGATTGTAATTAAATCCAAAGGTCGGTGCCATGTGGTGGCGAATGGTTTGGAGCTTGCCTTTTCCTTTGAAGTTATAGAAACCGTAGAAGTTGGTGTTCATCGCAAAGGAGGTATTGTAAAAGCCTACGCGGTTAAACCCTTCTTCTGTGACGCGATCTACCTGCTGCGTAGTTGGGTTGTAATTGTAGTTGAAGCGCTGCATGTACCAAAGCTCGGTGTAGTTGGCGGAGGCGGTGCCTGTAAAGTACTTGAAGAGGGAAAAGTTGGAACTCAAGGGAATGGTGTTTCGTGCCCCGTTATTTCCATTTTTGAGTAGTAGAGCAAAGTTATCCATCGTGAAAGGGATGGTTTCGGGGCGACTTCCAGTATCGGGATTGTTTAGGCCTGTTTGCTGTGTAATGCGATTTGAAATGGAGTTTTGTAAGTTGAAGTTCCAAGCAATGTTCAAGGTTTTGAGGGGCTCAAACTTCACGTTTTTAAAAGGATTTTGGCGGTTCATGTTGATGCCAATGGTAGGAAGGTCTAATCTAACTTCTCCTGTCTGCACACTTTGGGAGTGGCGGAGGTTGGCCGACATCGAAAAAGGAGTGCCCGAAAAGGTCTTAGAGTAGGAGATATTTGAGTTTAGATCCCCTGTCACGTTGTTAGCAAAGCTGTTTGGGTTAACGACGTTGTTAAAGTAGCTGGTAGAACCTGCGTTGACAGAGGCAGAGAAGCGGCTATTTCCTCGGGTGATCGGACTATGGTTCCATTGCACACGGAAGGTATTGTAGTTGAGGGGCGTGAGCTCGGTTTCGGGGCTAACAAACTTTTGAAAGTCCACGTTGAAGCCGCCGCTATACCGGTACTTTTTGGTGTACATGGACTGGGACTTGATTCCCCAGCCTCCCTTGGAAAATACGTCCGCCGTCACGCGGAGGTGGATATAATCGTTGAAGGCAAAGTAATAGCCCAAGTCTCTCAAACTCAAGCCACGGACCTGCTCTCGCCCATAAGAGGGGAAGATGATGCCGGAGGCTTTTTCTTCGGGTGTATCTGGAATCAGGCCAAAGGGCAATCCCAATGGGGTGGGGATGCCGTTGAAATAGAGGTTGAAAGGTCCCGAAACCACCTGTTTGCCCGATATGGACTTGATTTTGGAGGAAGAAATATGCCAGTGGGGCTTGGTTAGCTTGCAGGTGGTATAGTAGCCGTGGTCCAGGTAGATGCTGCCATCGGCGGTTTTTTTGATGGTGGTGCCGCGAAGGATACCGTCTTGCTGCTCCGTGACTACATCTTTGATGATTGCTTTTTGCGTTTTGAAGTTGTAGCGCATCTCCTTTCGGATCTCGTACACAGCGCTACCGTCTTTGAAAAACGGATTGCCTGAGACTACCCCCAAGCTATCGGCAATGCCATAGGCATAGAGCTCTGAGTTTTTCCAGTCAATGACGATGCGATCGGCATCCAAGCGCATTTTACCGTACTCAAACCAGGCGTTTTTGTAGAGGTATACCTTATTTTCAGTAAAGTCGGTGATGATACTGTCCTCGGCGAAATAAAGAATTTGTGTTTGAATATCACTTCTAGGCACACTATTTGCCGAGTCAAGTAAAAGCGTATCTTGCCTTGCACCCAAGGTGTCGGCTAGGAGGGCAAGCGGTGCTGGTTCAGCAGTCACAAGCCGCTTTTCTCGCTGAGGCCGAGTGGGTTGCTGCGCAGCGGCAAAGTGGTGAATACACCACATACTTACGAGGGTCAAAAAAAGGACTCTAAAACTCGCCACAGTTGCTCGCGCTTTTATTAATTTTGAAGTATAATTTGTGTAAAGTTAATTCGATTGCCCGCATGGAATGGTTTACTAAGAAAAAAAATCTGTTAAGTTTTCTAATCCTACTTCCGCTTTTGTTTGGTGGATTTATCCCCAACGAAACGATGATGCCCGCGTTCCGAATGAGAAAAATCGTTTTGGACGCCGGACATGGAGGTAGCGACCCTGGAAATATTGGCTCCAAAGCAAGAGAAAAAGACATCAACTTGACCGTCACGCTGCTGGTTGGAAAGTATATTAAAGAGAACATGCCGGATGTGGAGGTGATTTATACGCGCAATGATGATAGTTTTCCCACACTAAAGCAGCGTCCCAATATTGCCAATGTCAATAAAGCAGATCTTTTTGTTTCCATTCACTCCAATGCGGCCGCCAACAAGACAGCTTATGGTACGGAAACTTTCGTCATGGGAACCAAGCACTTTGATGCCAATTTTGACATTGTGAAGAAAGAAAACTCGGTAATCCTGCTTGAAGAAAATTACAAGGAAGAATACGAAGGGTTTGATCCTACCTCTCCAGAGTCCTATATGATGTTTAACCTCATGCAGAAAGCCTATGTAGGTAACAGTATTTCTTTGGCCGACCGCATCGAAAGTCAGTTTAGAGACAAGGTAGGCCGCAAAAGCAGAGGTGTGAAGCAAGGCCCATTCTACGTATTATGGACGCCATCCATGCCCAGTGTATTGGTAGAGCTTGGCTTCCTGTCCAATCTTGAGGAAGAGCGTTTTCTAATGACAAAGGAAGGCCAGGAATACATGGCCTCTGCGATCTACCGATCCATCAAAGATTACAAAAGCGAGATTGAATCAAACTAACCATTTCTTAAATGGGAGTTAAGACCTTCTTGGATTCAGGAAGGTTTTTTTTATAACTTGAACCGAAGCCTCTGGCTGAAGTATACGTTTGCTATTCTTTAAAATAAATAGAATTTACACCCATGCTTTCCCCTGCGCAACTTGATGCTTTGATTTCCCTACTGGACGACTCGGACTGGGAAGTGAAGCAGCATGTGCGGGAGAAATTGATTGATCTGGGGGCAGCGGTGATTCCAGTGCTGGAGCAAAAGTGGGAGGAGAGCTTCAATCCCCAGCTGCAAAAGGAGTTGGAAGACCTCGTCCACGACCTACAATTTGACCAAGTAAAGAGGCGGCTACAGGATTGGAATGCCTCGGCGGAACAAGACTTGTTGGAGGGGCTTTGGATAATAAATACCTACCAATACCCTGAGCTAGAGTTAGAAACATTGAAAGCCGCAGTGCATCAGCTTTACGTGGATGTCTGGACGGCCTTTTCCCCTGATTTACAGGCGCTGGATCAGGTCAAAATTCTCAATCATGTACTGTTCAAGCAGCTGCATTTTTCTGGAAATACAAAAAACTTCCATTCGCCTAGCAATAGCATGCTTTCCATGGTACTTGAAACCAAAAAAGGCAATCCAATCACGCTTTGCAGCATCTACCTGCTAGTTGCTAAAAAATTAGGCTTGCCTATTCATGGGGTCAATCTCCCCAACTTATTTGTACTTACCTACCTCCATCCCCAGACGCCTTTTTACATAAACGCCTTCAACAAGGGAGTGATTTTTACAAGGAAGGACATTGAAAGCTATTTAGAGCACCTGAAAATCGCTCCGAAAGAGGCCTATTTTGGACCATGTACGAGCAAGGACATTCTGCTTCGCTCACTCAAAAACTTGGTTTCTGCCTTTGAGCAGCTCGGTGAACGCGCCAAGGTAGAAGAGCTACAAGAGCTACTCGCAGTTCTTTCAGATCAATAAGTTCGGATATTACACCCCACCGCCCGCGCCTGGGATGGGCTAGGTTTTTCTCCGCGAAGCAGCTGAGTCAGCGCCTGCTCCAAGTATTTTTCGGTCACGGCATTTTCGGCCTGCGCATTGTTGTCAATTGAACCTCTATACACGACTTCAAGGGCTTCTTTTCCAGGTGCTAGCATCAGCACTTCAGGAATCTTAGTAGCACCAAGGCCTTTGGTCCAAGTCTGTTTTTCGTCAATCAAATAAGATATATTAAGGCCTTTCTGGTCAATATAGGCACGTAGGCGGCTTTGGTCTTCGGTGCTGGTGGTCGCTTGTGGGTTGACCAAGACAAAGGCAATGCCTTGGGCTTGAAACTTGCCCCGAAGTATTTTGATCCGTTCCTCGTACAAGCTGGCAAAGGGGCAGGATGGATCATGGAATATCAGTACGATGCCTTTTTCTGTCACCAAACTTGCCAACGTGCGTTCGCTGCCAGTGACTGCATCGGTAGCGGTAAGTTGGCCGTAATTTTGGCTAACTGCGGTAGCGTATAGTCCAATGACTAGGCAGCAGGTGAGAAGTAGGGTTTTCATGTGGACAAGAAAAACTGGTTTACCAAATCGTATACGTCAAGATAGTGTTTTCTTCTCGCTTTACTTGCACGGTATAGTGGTGATTTGCGAAATCAGTGCCCCTAATTTTTCCTTTGATCAGCGTAGCATCAGGTGCAAAAGGCTCGAGCAGGATATGGTCTCTCAGGGAAACACCTCTGGTGCCCTGGCATTTGAAAATAGTTTCTTTTGCCGACCAGGCCATGGTGTAATGAGAAGGTTCCAGCTCGAGAAAGTCCAGTTCTTCGGGAGCAAGGAAGCGCTTTCCGATACCGAGAATTTTCTCTCGGATGATTTCTAGGTCAATGCCCACTGGCTGGTCTCGATGGTAAATGGCTGCTGCCAGCCCTCTGGTGTGGGTGAGGGAGACGAAACCTTGCCCGTTCATGGGGTGGGATTTGCCATGTTCGTCTTTGAAAAAGCCTGGATAAGGAATGTGCAGGAAGTTTAAAACCTCTTGAATGGCTAATCTAGCGGTACCCCATTCCTTTTTTTTCTCCGGGTGGGAAATATTAGCGAAAGACAGCTTTTCTCGGAAACTTAAAAAATCCAAATCACCATCGTTCAGGTGATCGATAAGTTTCACCGCGAAGGCTGAGGAAGAATCAATTTTTTCTATTTTTGTTTGCATAGACCTCGAGGGCGCTGCTCGGCGAGATCGTCGAAGATATGGTAAAAATCCAAGTAAATAAATTACACACGCTTACTGGACACAACGACTGCATTTACGCTTTGACGGAAGGTGCAGATCCGCGGTATTTCTATACCGGTGCTGGAGATGGTCTGGTGGTGGAGTGGGATTTGGACCATCCCAAAGATGGCAAGTTGGTAGCAAAACTTCCTCATTCGGTTTACGCCCTGGCGGTAGACAAGCAGCGAAATCAGCTTGTCATAGGTCATAACTTTGAGGGGATACACCTCATTGATCTGGACGATAGACAGGAGAAATGGAGTCTGAAGCTAACTTCTGCAGCTATTTTTGACCTCAAGATCCTCGGCGATGAGCTCTTTGTGGCTACCGGAGACGGTGTACTTATTGTAGTTGATTTGGTGGCTCGTGCAGTCAAAAAACACCTAAAGCTATCAACCAAGTCACTTCGGGTAATGGCAATTGCCCCCGGTAAGCAACACCTTGCCTTGGGCTGTAGTGATCATAGCATCAAAATCATTGACCTGGCTGCAGGCTATTCACCGCTGGCCGAACTTTCAGGGCATACCAACTCGGTTTTTGCCCTAGGATACAGTCCAGACGAAGAGACCCTTGTATCTGGAGGTAGAGACGCCTGCTTGAAGTTTTGGCATGCTGAAAACTACCAATTAAAGGAACATGTCGTGGCACATTTGTATGCCATTAATTATCTATATTTCCGTCAAGACGGCCGCTATATGGTGAGCTGTTCGATGGACAAATCGATCAAAATCTGGGACATGTCTAGTTATAACCTGCTGAAAGTCATAGACAAAGCAAGAAATGCAGGGCATGGCACCTCTATCAACAAAGTCCTTTGGAGTACTTATTCTGGTGCTATTGTGTCGGTCTCCGATGACCGTTCAATAGCGATATGGCAACTTGATGCGCAAACCCTATGAAAATTTCACCCACCGCCATTCGGCAAAAAACTTTTGAAACCGCCTTTCGAGGTTATGAAAAAAAACAAGTTGCCGATTTCCTAGAGGAAATGAGTGTAACCATGGAGCAGATCAACCAGGAGAACCTGGATTTGAGAAGCCGTTTGCAGCAGGTAGAATCGGAGGCCAAGCGCCTCAAAGATGTAGAGGATTCACTCTTTAGAACACTCAAGACAGCGGAAGACACGGGTGCAGCAATCATCACCGAGGCTACGGAAGCAGCTGATCAAATCATCGGAGAGGCCAATCAATTGGCGGAAGAGGCCACCAAAGACGCACAGCGCTATGCCGAAGAGCTGCGTGTGTATTCGGCTGAGCAAGCACGCCTAGTCACTCAAGCTGCAGAAGATAAAGCAAAAGAAACCATCAAAGTCCTTAGCGAAAACATGTCTAGCTTGGTCAAGAGCTATGACGCGCTCGTGGAGCAACGAGAGGCATTGGTGAAGAGCCTGCGCCGATTGTCGCAAGATGCTCTCAACCAAATCGATCTCTCCGAAACACATTTCACGCGAATCGACGCTAAAGCCTACCATCGCGCGGTAGAGGATCTGGGTCGGGCCAACTATTTTTCGGTAGCCAACCTGGCTTCCCTAGCACCAACACCTGAGCCAGTAATCGCCCCAGCGCCAGAGGAAGCACCTGTGGTACACCTAGACTTGTATTCAGCCGAGGAGGAAGCTTTGCTGAAAGGAGCCGAATTGAATGCCGAGGTGGACTCCTTTGAAGAAGAGGAGTTTGACCGTCAAGATGAAGAATTGGTAGCTGAATTAGAAGAGACCAAACTGGAGGAGGAGCTATACGAGGAGGAGATAGAAGAAATAGAGGAAGAA
>JBIIFN010000197.1:0-3752 GCA_044237325.1 Algoriphagus sp. | reverse complement strand
TCAGGAAAAGCACTGCTCCTCGGTGGAGCCCTAGGTGTCTTACCCGGGTTTTGGCTCCTTCAAAAAGGTTTCTTCCCGCGTTTTCTCCCTTCTTTTTGGTCGGGGATGGGCTGGTCCTTTGTGGGACAAGTGGCCCAGATGGCGGCGGTGGTTTGCCTGCTATTTGCCCTCGGTGTATCGGATAAACTACTGGCCTACCAAGCCGTCTTTTTGGCCTCCTCTGTGGTGGCGGTTCTCCCTCTGACCATTGGAGGAGTAGGGGCACGCGAACTGGTGGTAGTCTATGCCCATGGCTATGCCGGCATCGATGAAACAGCCGCAGTGGCTTTTAGCTTGCTCTTTTTCCTTATTTCAGCGGCCGTTTCTTTAGTTGGCGCGGGTGTGCGCTGGGAAAACCCCACAAAATAGCCCCTTTTGGATTGCCCGTTTGCCTGCGCGTAGCAAGGAATATTTTTTACCTTTGTCCCAATCCCAGCTCCCATGAACCGATCCGACCTTTTTGCCCAGATACAACAAAAGTCCTCTTTTCTCTGCGTAGGATTGGATCCCGACCTGGACAAAATCCCCGCACACCTCTTGCAGGAGGCCGACCCTATTTTCTCCTTTTGCCAACAAATCATCGAAGAAACGGCCGACTTTGCTGTTGCCTACAAGCCCAACACGGCTTTTTTTGAAGCCCAAGGAGCGAAAGGCTGGGAGACGCTCGCCAAAGTAGAAGCGCTAATACCGAAGCACATCTTTTCGATTGCCGACGCCAAGCGAGGAGACATTGGCAACACCGCCACCCGCTATGCCGAAGCATTTTTTAAAAACATGAACTTCGATTCCATTACGGTTGCACCTTATATGGGCAAGGATTCGGTGACCCCCTTTTTGGAATTTGAGGGCAAGTGGGCAATCCTTCTTGCGCTAACCTCCAACGCAGGCTCGCTGGACTTTCAACTCATAGAAGACGCTTCCGGTACCCCATTGTACCAGACGGTGCTGGAAAAAAGTCAGGCCTGGGGTAGTCCCGAAAACCTGATGTATGTGGTCGGTGCCACCCGAGGCGAGCTCATTGGGGAAGTGCGTAAGCAGGTTCCCGAGCACTTCCTACTCGTGCCTGGCGTAGGGGCTCAAGGCGGCAGCCTGGCCGATGTGGCCCAGTACGGCATGAATAGCAGCTGTGGTCTGCTCGTCAACTCGAGCCGAGGAATCATCTATGCTTCCAAGGAAAAGGATTTTGCCAAAGTGGCGCGGGCCGAAGCCCAAAAACTCCAAGTGGAAATGCGTGCCCTGCTGGACCGCTACCTGAAGTAACAAACCCACTTTACCCAGCGGTACACACTTGATTTTTTCAGCGGAATTCGTTAGTTTTCTCTTACTTTTTAGCCTCATTTTTTATGGATTTCAAAGAAGACTTTTTACAGTTGGTATGGAAATACCAATACTTCGACCGCAACCACCTATGCACAAGTAGCGGTGAAGAGTTGCAGGTGCTGCAGGTGGGCCATCACAATACCGGCGAAGGTCCCGACTTTCACAATGCTGCCCTTGTCATCGGCGGCGTCACGCTACACGGCCATGTGGAAGTTCACCGCAAAGCCTCCGACTGGAAGCAGCACGCCCACACGGCCGATCCCGCCTACAACTCCGTCGTGCTGCACCTCGTCTGGGAGGACGATGCCAAGGTATACCGCAACGACGGTACCGAAATGCCAACGCTCGTACTGCAGGGCAAAATCTACTTGGAGGTCTGGCGTAACTACCAGAATCTCCTCGACTTCAAATCTGACCTTCCCTGTGCCCATGCCATTTCCACGGTGCCTGAGATTGTACGGTTTTCGGCGGTAGAAAAAGCCTTGGTAGAGCGGCTTTATCACAAATCGCTGCGTGTGCTCGACCTGCTTAAGGAGAGTCGTGGCGACTGGGAAGAGACGGCCTACCGTTTGCTTTTTGGGTGCTTTGGATTTCACAGCAACCGGCAGCCCATGGAAGAGCTCGCCAACCTTGTTCCCTACAGCCTCTTAAAAAGACACCGCGAGCAGCCCCAAGTATTGGAAGCAATGCTCCTAGGCCAGGCAGGGTTACTTCCCGAAAAGGCCGAAGATGCTTATGTGGTGCAGCTGAAAAAAGACTACGGATTTTACGCGAGTAAATACGGGTGGGGGAACCCACTTTCTCGGCAGCATTGGACTTTTTTGGGTGCTCGGCCAGCTAATTTTCCTACGCTGCGCATTGTTCAACTCGCGGCTGTGCTCTCACAGGCACCACACCTGCTGTCGACTGTGCTAGAGGAAGGCTTTACTTTTGCTACCTTCAAGCAGCTCCTCACTGCACCACCCTCTCCCTACTGGCAGCACCACTATTGCTTTGGGAAGGCCACTGAAAAAACAACGTCCCGCGGACCAACTGAACAAGGTGTTGGCCTGCTGCTGATCAATTTTGTGTTGCCGCTCTGGTTTGCCTACGGGCACCACCTGGACCAGGAAGACTGGAAGGAGCGCTGCTTTGCCGTGCTGCAAGCACTCCCGGCGGAGCAGAATTTCATCTTGCGGAAGTTTGCAGGAAAAGCTTGGCCTGCGAGCAACGCCTACGATTCGCAAGGGATGATTGAGCTCTACCACCGCTACTGCAGGCAGCAGAAGTGCCTCAACTGCAAGATTGGGCAAAACCTGCTCCGTGGGTCTAGCAAATGAATCGTTGTGCAAACCCCACAATTCCTGTAGTTTTGCAGTTCACAAGCTTATCCAATTCATGGACAAACCCGTAATCATCCTCGGCGCAAAGGGCATCGCCCATCCTGCGCTAGAAATCTTCACGAGCAATCAAGTGATTGTGTATGGCTTGTTGGACGAGGATGCTAGTCTCCACGGCACCGAAATCAATAATGTGCCCGTGTTGGGAGGAACTGAAGACGAAGGGTTTTTGAAGTTGATTGGTAAAAAAACGGAGGCTTTTGTGGCCGTTGATGATACCAAGTACCGGAAGTTTCTGGTGGAGCTCCTCCAGGAAAACCGAAAGATGCAGCCCATCAATGCCATTCACCAGAGTGCCTACATCGCCACGGATGCGGTGATGGGACATGGCAACTTCATCAATGCGCAGGTGTCTGTTGGGGCGGGAGCACAAGTGGGTAGCCACGGCATCTTCCATACCGGCGTGATCATCGATCACAAGGCGGTGGTGGAGGATTATGTGCAGGTTGGCGCGGGCAGCATCATCAACTCCGAAGTCATCTTGGAAGAGGGGGCGTTTATCGGTTCGGGTGTCACCATCGTCTCTGGCGTGCGCATTGGCGCTGGTGCTCGTGTGGGAGCTGGCTCGGTAGTCATCTCCTCCGTTGGAAAAAACGAAACGGTATTTGGGAATCCGGCGGTGAAAGTGAAGTAGAAATACGAAGGACGAGATACGAAATACGGCATTTTTAGTAATGTCGAATGTTGAACGCTGAGTGTTGAATGTTGAAGTGGGAAATACGGTGGAAATAGGATAGAAATAGACTACGCTTCGCTTCGTGAAAAAGGGTTGAAATACGAATTCTTATTTCCCGAGCTTGCTCGGATTATTTCTAGCTTATTTCGACGGTATTTCCAATCCTCTCTTGGCTCTTGCCTGCCTACCGCAGGCAGGCATCTTGCTTCTCCAGACGTCTTGATACTAGCTACTTGATACTTGATACTAAAAAAACACCCTGCCGAAACAGGGCATACGTTATGGAAAATACACAAAACAAACCTTACCGGATTCTGCTGTACTACTGCTATGCCAGT
>JBIIFN010000057.1:0-13508 GCA_044237325.1 Algoriphagus sp. | reverse complement strand
CATGAACTAGGGAGATTGGTATGGTGATGGATTCGATTTCCTTCCCTTCTGCATCCAAAACCAAAGCACCGTTATATGCGATGAGGGGTTCCTTGGGGCGATTTAGGTCTTGAAGGAGGTGCCGCATGGCAGCAGGCATGCGTGCGCTTGCTAGAAAAAATGGAATTTCTGGTGAAATGGAAGAGACAACGGCAATGAGGTTTGGAGAAAGTGAGCGCTCTGAGTTAAGGAGGGTACCGTCAATATCGGAGCAAATCGCTTTAAATGGCATGGAATTTAGGGAGATTGGGATTCATCTAGGGTGCCCGCAAATCTAGGGAAACGCTACTACTTACGATTCAAAAATCCTGGGTGTCAAAGCTGTATTCTTCCATAGCTATGTTTTCTGGGTCACTGGGGTCTGTTTGCACAAACTGGATGGTGATTTGGGCGTATTCTTCCGCTTTTTCGAATTCTCTCAAGTAAAGTTCGGCGCATTGTCTGGCAAGGATTTCTCGACGCTCGGCTAGGAGCTTTGGATCTCCATTTTCTAGGCGTAGAAAAATAGTGGATTTTTCCACGCCATCTTGGTTGGAATTGGAAAGGTTAACGCTTGTGCCTTGAAATTTACCTAGGGCTCGAAGTTCTTCCGAAGGCATAAATCCATCTCCGAGGAGATTTTCCATGCTGCTGAAAGCAAATTGGGCGATTTCTTCTGGAGCGCAGGCACAACCCGATAATGAGAATGTCAGCGCTAGCGCCCAAAGTTGGTTTTTCATAAAAGCGAGAATAATCGCGCGGTTAGGAGGGTTTCAAGCGCCAAGTAGTAGGCTGTCTTTAGTGAAGCAGCCTATTCGATTTAACTTCCGCCTTCAAAGGTAATCTTGTAGAAGACAAAGCGCTTGTCTTCTGGATTTTTAATGCGTGTAATCAAGGGGAAGCCTTTTTTCTCTTCGTATTTTTTGTTGATTGTCTTGATTATACGTGATCGTTTGATTCGTTTGGAGTCAAAGTTGGTGATCTGATGGATGCCCAAGAGTGTATCAAATTCTTCGGTATTTAATTTCTCACCATCATGCACCAGCAGCTGCTGGAGAATCTCCTCACTCTCCTCTTCAATTTCTGGTTCTCCTTCTGTTTCTGTATTGGAATCAAGTGGAGTTTGGACTCCTATATTTTTTCTCTTTTGAATCTGTATCCCTAGCCAAAGGGCAAGTAAAAATACAACAGGTAAGCCTATCCAAGGGAGTAATGAAGAAAGGGAGTTGGTGTCAGTTTCTTCTGGCGCATCGAGAACGACTATTTGCCCAATTTCACGCGATTGGCTTCGGATGATGTCCAAGTCAATCATTGCTTCTTTGCCTTCTGTAATGCTATGTGTATTGAAATCGAAGTAATAAAATTTGTTTCCGATGGACTGATAATAGAGCGAATTAAACATCTCAACATGTTTATTACCCTCATAAAAAAACAGCTTACCGGTTTCTTTTTCGAAAATTATCCAAATGTACCAGCCAAGACTTGGTAATTGGGATGTGGTGACACTAAATGCATAGTCTTCTGTTTCATACAAAAAACTTTCATTTGCATGTGCGATTTGAGCAAAATCAAATTCTTTGATGTCGATTTTTATGGGCTGCCACGACTTTTTTTCCAAATCCAGAAAAAAGCCATTTTCTTCCTTTTCTAATCTTGGGATGCGAGGGTTCGTATATTCTCCAAGTATAGTGACTATTCCTTTTGACGTTTGGTAGGCCCCTAACGGGAAATAGTCTAAGGGTTGCCGCGCTGCTTGAGTAAACTCCCATGATCCATTTAAGGAATCAAATTTCATCAAGTCCACATGATTATTCCAAAACCCTCTTCCTCCTAATATTTGATAGGAGCTATTCCATTTATACAAATACGATCCGCAGTTATAGCCTCGGTTTGTAAACTGGTACTCTTTAATGAGTTTACCCTCTTTGATTGAATAAAAATCAAAGGAGCATTGTACAAAAACCTTTAAGGATTGATCCTTTGGATTGTAAATAAATTCGTAGCTGTTGGGTGTTTTTTGGTAAATGCTGTCCAGTTGTTGTAGTAATTCACTACTTATCCTGCCTTCCAGAAAGGAGGTCTTATTAGCTAATTCCCATCTTTTTGCCACAACTTTCAGGCGATAAAATTCCGGGTCAGCAGCCTTGGAGCTCAAGCTGAAAAACAAAGTTAGGCCAAAAAAAAGTAGTTTATACTTCATAAATAATTTCAAAAAAGGAACTCAGAAAGCCCAGTAGGCGCTGAATTATTTTGGGGTCATTTTTTCTACTGATTAAGATAAACTCCCAATGATTAAGAGGCAAGTTTTCACTGAAATTTGATTTTATGTTACTTCTTAATTTGTTTAATATGGACTTTCGTTTCTTCAGTGCCTGCTCGCTTATTCTAACGTTTATTGTTCCTATTTATTTTTCGAGTTAAGTTAAAGGACAAGGTTTTTGGTTATTTTTTTTAAATGCCATGCCATCTTAACTTTTTGGATTAGCCACTCGATGTACTTTCTGCTTTTTTTCTTTTTGATTTCGAGTTCGCGCTTAAGCGCAGCAGCTCTATCTGGGACTGTTTCGGTGTAACGGATCTCCCAATCTGGGGCTCCGCCTTTGGTAGAAGGGGTAGATCCGGCATTGTGGTGTTTGAGTCTGCGGGCTAAATCATCGGTTGAACCAATATAATAGCGGTTGGTCTTTTGGCTAAAAAGGATGTAGATGTAGTACATAGTTGAAAAAAATTTAGATAAAAAAAGGGCCCCGCAATGCTGCGGGGCCCTGTGGAGGATAACGGATTCGAACCGATGACCTCTACACTGCCAGTGTAGCGCTCTAGCCAACTGAGCTAATCCCCCTTTTATTTTAATCATTAGACCCGATGATGCTCCCCGTAATTCTACGGGGCAAGCTATCCAGCTGAGCTAATCCCCCGAAAGAGTTTGCAAATATAGATTCTCAAAGTTTCGTTCCAAAGGATTTCTTTAGTCCTGAGAATAATTTATTCGAGTCAAGATGCTTCTACCCAAGGTCACCTCGTCGGTAAATTCAAGCTCTCCGCCCACAGGGATGCCACGGGCAATGCTACTGATTTTTACCCCAGAAGCAGCAAGTCGCTTGCTCAAGTAAAAGGAGGTGGTATCTCCTTCCATGGTGGCAGAAAGAGCCAAAATCACTTCCTTAATTTCTCCTGTACCGATACGGGTAAGCAGGCTTTCGCAGGTGAGTTCCTCCGGTCCTATACCTTGGATAGGGGAGATCACTCCGCCCAATACGTGGTAAAGTCCTTGGTACTGGTTCGTGTTTTCTATGGCCAACACATCCCCAATGTCTTCCACCACACAAACTAGCGAGCGGTCTCTTTTTGGACTTTGACAGGCGGCACAGTTGGTTTCATCTGCCAGCGCATGGCAGGTGGCGCAGTAGCGAACCTCAGCCCGCATGCGTGTGAGGGCCAAGGACAGGGCCTCGGTATTGGCCTCGTGCTGCTTGAGCAGGTGGAGGGCCAAGCGAAGCGCAGTCTTCTTTCCAATGCCCGGAAGCCTTGAAATCTCTGTTACTGCATCTTCAATCAATTTGGAGGGGAAGTTCACGTTGGGGGTGTTTTTTACACGATGGCAGCCTGAATTCCAGCCTCAAGAATGGCCTCACAAAGGGGCTTTAGGGTTTCTTTTGTTCCTTTTTTAACAGCACACTTTCCCTTGTAGTGGATGATTATCGTGCACTGCTCTGCTTGCTCGTAGCTGTGCTTACAAACCTTTACCAGCACCTGGGTGACGTGCTCAAAGGTATTTACATCGTCGTTGAATACAATCAGGTCTAGCCCTTCTGGATCCATGAGGTCCTCCAGGAGAACCTCAATTTCTTCAAGGTAAGGCTGGGGTATGCTGAGGGGGTTCATTTGGCAAAATTAAGAATAATGGACAACTTCGCGAGCGACAGACCCCCACAATATGAATCCCCAACTCGTTTTATTTGTCATTTCGGTTTATTTTCTCCTACTTTTTTTAATTTCTTGGTGGACTACACGAAAGGTCACCGCAGATACTTTCTTCACGGGCGACCGCAACTCCCATTGGTTTTTGGTTTCCTTCGGGATGATCGGAGCCTCGCTCTCTGGCGTGACGTTTATCTCTGTGCCAGGAGAGGTAGGCAATACTAACTTCTATTACTTCCAAGTTGTTTTGGGATATACGTTGGGCTATTTCGTTATTGCCAAGCTCCTCTTGCCCCTGTACTACCGACTCAATTTGGTTTCCATCTACGCCTACCTAGAGGATCGATTTGGTTTTTGGTCTTACAAAACAGGTGCATTTTTCTTTATTCTTTCCCGCTCCTTAGGCTCTTCTCTGCGACTCTACCTAGTAGCCAGTGTATTGCAATTGATTCTATTTGATGCGCTAGGCATTCCCTTTTGGGTATCAGTCCTGATCACGGTAGGGCTGATTTGGCTCTACACTTTCCGAGGAGGTATCAAGACGGTGGTTTGGACGGATACGCTTCAGACAGCCTTTATGCTGGCTTCGGTGCTGATAACTATTGTGTTGATTGGCCAGGAGCTTGAACTGAAGAGTTTGGGCGATTACCTTAGCCGAATAAGCGCCGACGAGCGTTCCACCATCTTCAATTGGGACTGGAAAGCGGGCACCAACTTCTTCAAGCAGTTTATCTCGGGAGCCTTCATCACCATCGTGATGACGGGGCTAGACCAAGACATGATGCAGAAAAACCTCACCTGCCGAACGCTTGGCGATGCGCAGAAAAACATGTTTTGGTTTACGGGTACCCTGGTTGTGGTCAACCTGCTCTTTCTTTCGCTTGGCGTCATGCTGTATTTATATGCCGAAACCAAAGGGATTACCCTTCCAGCGAAGTCAGATGCATTATTTCCACTATTGGCCACGGAACATTTCTCCGCCTTTGCTGGAATCGTTTTTGTGCTGGGCATCATCGCTGCGGCATACTCCAGTGTAGACTCTACGCTCACGGCATTGACCACCTCTTTCTGCTATGATTTTCTTCAAATCGAGCGAAACTATGCGCCAGAGCGGAGACTTTTCATCCGTAAACTAGTCCACATCGGCTTTACCTTTTTGATGTTTTTGCTCATCCTGGCCTTCTACTGGCTCAATGACCAAAGTGTGATCAACTCGGTATTTATCCTGGCAGGATATACCTATGGCCCCTTGCTTGGCTTGTATTCCTTCGGCTTGTTTACCACCCACCAAGTCAAAGACCGCTGGGTTCCCTGGGTAGCAGTTCTCGCGCCTGTCATTACCTATGTGATCACCTCCAACTCACAGGTATGGTTTTGGGGCTATACCTTTGGTTTTGAAGCGCTCATTCTCAACGGTAGCCTGATGTTTTTGGGATTGTACCTCTTGCGTAAAAAAGACTAAACGCCGAGCTCCTTTTCTGGATCCCAGAAGCGACGTTCAAAGTCCACCACTTGATCCTTCTCAACCTTTACCCCATCGGCAAGGAGCAGTTCCTCCATGCGGGTAGGGGTGGCAAAGTGGTTTTTCCCAGTGAGTAAACCATTTCTATTGACCACCCGGTGGGCAGGTACGTCCGGTAGGGTGTGGGCAGCATTCATCGCATAGCCCACCATGCGGGCACCAGATTTCAATCCCAAGTAATGGGCGATGGTCCCGTAGCTGCAGACACGGCCGGCAGGAATCTCCCGCACCACCTGGTACACGAGCTCAAAGTAGTTCGGCTTGTCGGAGGGCATAGTTCCAGTCGATAAAGGCTTGGTTGAGGGCTTTTTTTACTAAGATTTCCGTGGGCTTTTCCCCCGATTTGATCGGAAATTGGTAGCGAATCAACAGGCTTTCAGGCTTACGCTCTAGAATATTCAGCTGCGCCCCTTCCTTGATAATTACTTCGGGGTAGCTTTCCAAAATCGGCTGAAGGGAAGCCTCCAGTTGGTTGAGATGAATCTCATTTTTGAGTATGATCTCCGCATCAAAGATCACCTGATGCGTGTTGTTTTTGGAGAAGTTGACTACGTCAGAAGCCAATGCCATGGTGTTGGGAATCAGGATGATTTCGCCTGCATCATTTTTCAAAACCAGGTTGATCAAGGTGATGTCACGTATAAAACCCGTGTGTCGGCCGATTTGGATCTTATCACCGATTTCTAACTGGTCCGAAAACATCATGATGAGCCCGTTAACGATGTTGGTGATGTAGTCTTTGGTCAACAAAGCAATGGCCGCTGCCACGATGGTGATGCTCGTTAGAAACTCCAAGGGCTGGATTCCAAAGGCAAGCATCAAGGAAATCAGAACGGTAATCAGGTTGAGCAAAAATTCAATGCGATCGATGCCCACCACAAAATTGGGAAGTACCTTTGTTTCCTCTCGCTGTTGCAGGTAGATCCTCAAGGTAATGATGCGCCCAAGAGAAAAAATTAAATTGGCGCTAAGTAGAAAAATTAAGGCCCTGACGACGTGTGTTAAAATTTCGTATTTCTCCAAAAAGGGAGTAGCGCCGGTGTTTCCGGCATACAAAACTTCCAGAATGATAAGGAGAATTAGCTTTACGGCAAAGTACGTTTTGCGTACATTTTCTTTGACTGTGATGCTGCTTTTGAGATGATTCATGGTTCAATCGAAAAATTAACCCTATTTTAGCAAATATAGGAAGGATTTGACGGACAGATGAGCAGAACTATTGTAATTACAGGAGCCGCAGGCACGCTAGGAGCCGCCGTAGTAGAGAAATTCAAAAGAGAAGGCTACCACGTGATTGCGCTGGTGCGCCCAGAGGCCAACGAGCAGTCGGAAGAGGCAGACGTTACCTACGATGTAGACGTGACAGACGAGCAATCCGTTACCGACTTTGTAAATGAGTACGAGGAGCAGTTTGGCGACCTGGAAGCCATTGCCTTGATTGTCGGTGGCTACACCTCGGGCAACGTGGAGTCTACTACCCAGCAGGACCTGAGCCGCATGATACAGCTCAATTTCTTCAGTGCCTTCACCCTCGCCAAAGCCTTTTTGCCCCTATTGAAAAAACAACAGCGCGGCACGTTCCTGTTTGTTGGTGCCAGGCCTGCCCTAGAGCCCGCAGAAGCAAAATCTGCCGTGGCCTATTCCTTGAGCAAGCAGCTCGTGGGTGCATTTTCTGAAATCATCGCCCAAGAAGTGAAGGGTACCGCCATCCGTACGCACGTCTTTGTGCCCAGCATCCTCGATAGTCCGAGTAACCAAGCAGCTATGCCAGAAGCGGATTTTTCTAAATGGGTGACCCCCGCCGACATTGCGGAAGCCATGCACTATGCAGTCAATACTCCAGAACTAGGCAATATGACTTTTAAACTATATGGCAGTGTATAACTCAATCAAAAAAATAGCCTTTTTGGCGGTGTTGCTGGCCTTTATGGCCGTGGCTCCTACAGTTGCTCAAACAGATGAAAAGGAAGTTGAGGCAGTCATCCGTTCCCTTTTTGAAGGGATGAAACTAAAAAATGCCGAGCAAGTTGCGGCAGCTTTTTCCCCCGACGGCCTCATGCAAACCGTGGTACAAAAGCCAGAAGGGAATACCCTTGGAAGTAATGCGGTGGCCGATTTTGTCAAAAGAATAGCGAATACCCCCGCAGGAACCACCTTAGACGAACGGATCCTAGCCTACCATATTCGGGTAGATGGCCCCTTGGCCTCCGCCTGGACTCCCTACCAATTTTATGTCAACGACACTTTTTCCCACTGTGGAGTCAATTCCTTTCAGCTGGTGAAAATGGCCGGAGGATGGAAAATTGTGTACATCGTAGATACCCGAAGAAAAGAACCTTGTGATGAGTAAATCCATGAATCCATTTAAAAGTGCGGTGTACCAAACCGCCATTTCCCAACTGAAGCAAAAAGAAGCCCTTCTCGCGGAGGAGCGCAAAAATATCATTGAGAGTATCCTCGAAGAGGAGAAAAATAGTGCAGGAGATAAGTACGAGACCAGCCGAGAAAACATGACGCAGGACCTCAACTCCTTGGAAAAGCAGATCAAACAAAGCAAGCTAGACCTAGACGAGCTCTACCGCCTACAAAGTATCAAAGATACGCCTCCTACGGTCCAAGAAGGAGCCTTGGTGCAATTGGGAACCGACTGGTTTTTGCTAGCCGTAAGTGTAGGTCAGGTAAAAGTTGAGGATAAACAGGTGTTTTTGTTGAGTAAAAACTCTCCGCTTGGCGAGCTCTTGCTGGGCAAGAAAAAGAACGAAGCAATCCAGTTTAGAGGCAAGCCACAAACCATCACGGAGCTGGTCTAAGCCTGGCTCTACTAAAAAATACTTTCTGGGTTATTTCTTCCTAGCGATGGAATACAACACTAGGTCACGAAGTGCGGTCTTGTAGGCTGAATCAGTAAATTCGTCCAAAATGCTCAGTGCTTCCTCGTAGAAAGCAGTCATTTTCTCTTGGGCATACCCTAGGCCCCCACTTTTTTTGACAAAGTCAATGACCTCGTTTACGGCTTTCTTATCCTCGGAGCGGTTGCGGATAAGGTAAATGATCTTCTTTTTTTGCAGCCAGTCGGCATTTCGAAGGGCATAAATCAAGGGCAAGGTCATTTTCTTTTCCTTGATATCAATGCCCACAGGCTTGCCGATTTCATCGTCTCCATAATCAAAAAGGTCGTCTTTGATCTGAAAAGCCATCCCCACTTTTTCACCAAAGTTCCACATCTTTTGGATGGCTACCTCATCGGTACTCACGCTAGAGGCACCTACGGAGCAGCAGGATGCAATCAAGCTGGCGGTTTTTTGGCGGATGATCTGGTAATATACCTCTTCGTCAACATCCAGTTTTCTCGCCTTATAGCTTTGCAATAGTTCACCCTCAGACATTTCTTTCACGGCATTGGAGACGATGCGCAAGAGGTGAAAGTCGTTGTGCTCCACGCTCAGTAGCAATCCTCGCGACAGGAGGTAGTCACCAACCAATACGGCAATCTTATTTTTCCAGAGGGCATTGATGGAAAAAAATCCCCTACGGTAGTTGGCATCATCGACCACATCGTCGTGAACCAAGGAGGCGGTATGCAAAAGCTCAATAAGTGCGGCCCCTCGGTGGGTAGATTCGTTGATTTGACCACAAACCCCAGCCGTCAGAAAAACAAACATGGGACGCATCTGCTTGCCCTTGCGCTTGACGATGTAGTGGGTAATGTGGTCGAGCAACTTGACCTTACTTTTCATAAAGTCCCGAAACTTGTGTTCGAACTGAGCCATTTCGGACTCAATGGGGACTTGAATTTGCTTGAGGTCTAGTTTCATTGAGGTAGGATGCCGTAAAAATACCACGCTTTTTGGCATGGACAAGAGATTAGGTGTTTCCTTTTCTTTTAACCATGCAGAAACAAAAACGTTCGTGATTATTTGTAAATTGAAAAGTACTTCTCAAAAACTTTTTCCTTTCTAGCCCATGAAAAACTTTCGCATCGAACTCAACTGGGGCATTATTTTCTTTCTATCCGGACTACTATGGATGGTCCTTGAAAAAAACTTGGGCTGGCACGACCAACTTATCGCCCAGCATGCCACCTATACACTAGGCTATGCTCCCATCGCCATCCTCATTTACGTGCTGGCCCTCCGCAACAAAAAGAGAACTGCCTATGCGGGAAAGATGAGCTACCTCCAAGGCTTGGTATCTGGTCTGATCCTTACCGCAGTGGTGGTCCTACTCACTCCCCTGAGTCAATACATTACCCACGAGCTGATCTCTCCAAGCTACTTTCCGAATATCATCTCCTATTCCGTTCAGCTGGGGCGATTGACCCTTTCGGAAGCGGAAGCCTATTTTACCCTGAAAAATTACATCACCCAATCCATCCTTTTTGCGGCCTTCATGGGAGGGCTGACTACCGCCGTGGTGATGCTATTTTTGAGGACGAAGGCGTCACCCCAATAGCAACAAAGAATTTGGAGTAGCACAACCTCCTTTTTTACCTATCTTTGAAGTCGTTTAACAACAAAAAATACCCCTTGGAGGAGAACTACATCAAGCACCAATACGCCCCCATTTTACCAAAAAAGGACGAATGGCCCGTAGTGAAACTGGCTAGGGAGCGTAAAGAATTTGTGAAGAAGGTGGCCGAGCTTTCTGAAGAGCGTATTTTGGGCCTGATTGGGAAAAATCCTGAAATTCTTAAGGAAGAGCTAGAGACTACCCTCTACCGAGAAAAACTACGTATCAAGCAAAATCCTTGGGATGTGGATCCCGATGATGAAAAGGAGTTTTGGGGGGAGGTAAAAAATAACCTCTTGCAGATCCATACGGAAGGGTCTCTGAGCAAAGCCAAACGATTGGACGCCTACCAGGCTGTCTTGAAAAAAATCACCGCCCGCTACTCGGAGGAAATTGCCTCCAACTTCAAGGCTTCTCACTACAAGTTTACCCGGAGGGTGGTGACTTACGGATTTTCCCGATTGCTCAATGCCGCCCGTGTGAAAGGGTTTAAGTCCCTGTTCAGCAACCAATTTACCTTACAAGACAAAATCCAGATTACAGGTCAGACGGCTCAAATCAGAGATCTGGCCACCAAAGGAACCATCGTGATGGTGCCAACCCACTTTTCAAACTTAGACAGTATCTTGATTGGATGGATCATCTCCGTGTTGGGGATGCCTCCCTTCATCTATGGGGCAGGGCTTAATCTGTTCAATATTTCCATTTTTGCCTACTTCATGAATGCGCTCGGCGCCTACAAAGTAGACCGCAGAAAGAAAAACTTGATGTACCTCGAAACACTCAAGACGTACTCCAAGGAGGCGATTCAATTTGGCTGCCACAGCTTATTTTTTCCAGGAGGTACCCGTTCACGAAGTGGCATCATCGAATCAAAACTCAAACTCGGCCTGCTAAGTACAGCCATGGAGGCCCAACGCGCCAACTACCAGCAAGGCCTAGGCGATGTGTCGGGAAAAATCTTCATCGTGCCGGTGACCATCAACTACCATTTCGTGCTGGAAGCTCCAGGGCTTATCCAAGATTACCTAAGCATGACGGGCCAGGAGCGCTATTACAAGGAAAACGATGAGTTTTCTACGTCTTATAAAATCTCCAAATTCCTGTTCAAGTTTTTCACGAAAGGCTCTGACATCTCCGTGTCCATTGGCCGTGCCATGGACGTGATGGGCAACTATGTGGATCAGGACGGTAATAGCCGAGACAAGTGGAACCGAATCGTGGACACCAAAGAATACTTCGTATCCAACGGCAAGGTTACCGTCGATGCGCAGCGGGAAGAAGAGTACACGCAGATGCTAGGAAAGCGGATTGTGGAAGAATTCCACAAGATCAACCGGGTATTTAGTTCCCACTTGGTTGCCTTTGTAGCCTTTGAGTTGATCCAAGCCAAAAACGCCAAGCTAGACCTCTTCGACCTCATTCGCCTTCCGCAAGAGGACTTGGTGCTGGGCTATGAGGAGTTTAAGTCTGCCTGTCAGCGTGTGCTTGACCAAATTTTCGAGCTGAAGTCCCAAGGAAAAATTGATAGTGCCCCCCACCTTGATCGTTCCATGGATGAAATCATCGCCCATGGAATGGAAAATGTCGGGATGTACCATGCCAAGCGTCCCCTAATTCAAGACAAGGAGGGCAATATAGGTACCGAAGACATGAGCTTGCTTTATTTTTACCACAACAGACTGCACGGGTATGGCCTTGAAAAACTCTTCTAAACCCAACCCCATCGGGGTGGTCGGCGTGGGAAGCTTTGGCACCGCCATTGCCAACATGCTCGCTGAAAAAAACGAGGTGATGGTCTACGCCCGCAAGCAAGAAGTGGTGGACGAGATCAATACGCTACACAGCGCCTCAGGCAAGCCGCTAAACCCGGCGATAAAAGCGACGTTTTCTCCGGAGGAACTCTGTCGTTCCTGCTCCGTTCTGTTTTTTATGATTCCATCGGGGGCCTTTTTGGAAGTCACCCGCACCTTCGCGCCATTTTTACATCCCTACCACCTGGTCATTCATGGCACCAAAGGGCTGGCAGTGAAGTTTGCCGAAGGGGAGCAACTGGATACCGTTAAAAAGTTACGCCGAAGTCAGATCATGACCATGAGCGAAGTGATTGTGCAAGAGACACTCGCCGTGCGGGTAGGCTGTTTGGCTGGTCCAAACATTGCCAAAGAGCTCAGCGAAGATCATCCCGCCGCTACAGTCATTGCCAGTAAGTACAACGAGGTCATTCTCGAGGGACAGCGCCTCCTGCGGTCCGAAAAATTTCAAGTCTATGGCAACTCCGACATCATCGGCGTGGAGCTAAGTGGCGTGCTTAAAAATATCATCGCCATTGCTGCCGGCGCTTTGGCGGGGTTGGGCCTTGGCGAAAATGCAAAAGGGCTGCTGATTTCACGGGGAATCGTGGAAATGGCACACTTGAGCAAAGCATTGGGAGGAAGTGCCACATCAGTCATGGGCCTCGCAGGAATTGGTGACTTGGTGACCACCTGCAACTCGCCTGAATCAAGAAACTTTACTGTAGGCTATCGCCTCGCCAAAGGCGAAACCCTGGATCAGATCATGCAAACCATGGAGGAAGTCGCTGAAGGGGTCAACACGATTTTGATTGTCGATGCCTTCCTGAAAACTGCCGGTATCCGTGCACCCATCACCGAAAATCTTCACCGCGTACTTTTTGAAGACCTTTCTATTGAGGAAGCCCTGCAATTTTTGATGAAGTATCCCTTCAGTGTGGATGTGGATTTTGTCTAAGTAGGTCTAGGTATTGCTCCCCTTAGTTGGAAGGGAGTAGCTTGATCAATAATCCTGTACCTTCTGTAATCGCGTAGAGATAGCCATCTGGGCTTTGGGACACTTGCCGTACCCGTCCAATCCCGGAAAGTAATTTTTCCTCTCCCGTGGACCGTGCACCGTTCATTTCCACCCGCGCGATATGCGTTCCCGCAAGCGCAGCTACCAAGATATTTCCTTTCCAGGCAGGGTAGCGATCTGAGGTGACAAGTGTCATTCCGCAGGTAGCGATGGAGGGCGTCCAATACTTAACGGGCTGCTCCATTCCTTCCTTTTCAGTAATGTTGGTGATCGGTGTGCCGTTGTAGTTGATGCCGTAGGTGATTACTGGCCAACCGTAATTTTTTCCTTTTTCAAGGAGGTTGAGTTCATCCCCTCCACGAGGCCCATGCTCTACCTCCCAAAGGCGGTTGTTGGCTTTGTCAAAAAAGAGCCCTTGCGGATTGCGGTTGCCATAGGTCCAAATGGAAGGAATGGCTCCTGCGGTATTGACAAAAGGATTATCTGCAGGAATACGCCCATCATCGTGGATGCGGTGCACCTTGCCGTGCGAATTTTTTAGGTTTTGGGCATTGTCTTGGCTGCCGCGCTCCCCATTACTGAAGTAGAGGTGATTCTGGTTGTCAAAGACAATTCTACTGCCGTAGTGTGTGCCACCTTTCCATTCGGGAGTAGTGACGATGAGTTCCTGAAAAGAGGTTGCACTCATTCCTGATAGTTTAAATCGACCAATAGCCGTAGCGCCGCC
>JBIIFN010000196.1:0-3765 GCA_044237325.1 Algoriphagus sp. | reverse complement strand
AAACGTTTTGCCTTGGAAGGTGGTCCAAGCGCCTGGGTAGGGCGAAAGGCCACGTACCAGGTTGTGGATCGCTTCGGAGGAGTCTTGCCAGTTGATTTGGCAGGTTTCCTTGAATATTTTGGGTGCCGTTCGCAGTGCCAAGCGCTCGTCTTGGGGTTGGGGATTAATTTCTTGCTTGGCGATGGCCTGCACGGTCTTTAGAACCAGCTCGGCGCCAAGTTGCCTGAGTTTTTCGTAGACTACCCCTAAATCATCGTTGGGGGCGACCGTGATTTTCTCCTGAAAAAGGATGCTTCCGGTGTCGATCTCCTGCTTCAGGAAGAAGGTAGTAACGCCCGTTTCGGTTTCCCCATTGATCAAGGCCCAATTGATGGGGGCCGCCCCACGGTAGTTGGGCAAGAGGGAGGCATGGAGGTTGAAGGTGCCCAAGGGAGGCATGTTCCAAACAGCCTCTGGGAGCATGCGGAAGGCCACCACGATCTGTAAGTCAGCCGCAAAGGAGGCGAGCTCCTTATGGAAGGCCGGGTCCTTTAGGTTGGTCGGTTGAAGCAGGGGAATTCCCAATTGCTCTGCCGCTTCCTTGACAGGCGAGCCTACGAGTTTTTGTCCACGCCCTTGGGGCTTGTCGGGCGCGGTGATCACAGCAATGACATTCCAGCCGTCTGCTACCAATTTTTCCAAAGAAGGAACAGCAAACTCGGGCGTACCCATGTAAATAAGTCGTAAAGCGCGGTGATCCATTGAGAAGTAAAAAAGGAGTTCGGGTGTTGGATTAAAGACTTAAAAAAGAACAGGTTAGCGGTAAAGGAGGTACTTAGCTCGTAGCGGCGCATAGTCGGCAAGACCTTGCTGCCAGGAGGCTCGGATTTCGGCTTCGGTCTTTCCAGCTAAGATTTGCTTTTTGAGTTCGTCGGTACCTACCAAGGTATTGAAGTAGCTATTGAAGAATTTTTCTTTCATGCCGGAGCGTTGGTAGGCGTCGAGGAGGTAACTTAAAGTAAACTGCTGCTTGGGGTCGCTTGTTCTCAAATCTTTACCGTAGCACACGAGGTTTTGGTGTGGGGGCGTTTTGGACATCCCGTCGATTGCTACTGGTGTAAACGTAAAGTCCCCAAATCGAGCATCAGGGTAGCCATATACTTGAAAAGGAAAGTGGGTACCGCGGCCCAGGGAGACAACCGTGCCTTCAAAAAGGCAGGTGCTGGGGTAAAGTGTGATGGCTAGTGCATTGGGCAGGTTTGGAGAAGGCTTTACTGGGAGTTCGTAGGGATCTGCGTGCGTCCAGTTGGCCACAGGAATCACTGTTAGATCTACCTGTAGACCGCCTTTAAGCCATTTTTCTCCGTTGATCATTTGTGCAAGTTCCCCGATACTGAGGCCATGGACGAGCGGGATGGGATGCATGCCGACAAAGGACTCAAACCCTTTTTTGAGGATAGGGCCATCGACATAGCTTCCGTTCGGGTTGGGTCGATCAAGCAGCAGGAGGGGCTTTTTTGATTCTGCGGCTGCCTCCATTACGTAGTGGAGTGTGCTGATGTAGGTAAAAAAGCGTACGCCCACATCTTGCAGGTCGAAGAGGAGCAAGTCTAGGTCTGCGAGCTGGGCGGCAGTTGGTTTCTTATTGTTGCCATAGAGCGAAACAATGGGAAGGCCAGTTTTGGCATCAGTGCCACTGGCAACTTTTTCACCCGCATCTGCCGTTCCTCGAAAGCCATGTTCGGGAACAAAGACCTTCACCACGTCAATATCGTTTTCTAGTAGAAAGTCCACTAAATGCTGTTGCTCGAGGAGAATGCTGGTTTGGTTACTCACCACGCCCACTTTCTTTCCTTGGAGTAGGGGCAGGTACAGCTGTGGCTGTGCAGCACCAGTCAAAGGCTGCTGCTGGGCCTGGCTTGGGGAGGCAGCGGCCAAATAGGACCAAAGTGCCAAAATGTAAACCAAAGGTGAATATTTCACTTGCTTCATGCTATTTTGCGGGGAGTTCCTAACAAATTTAATCCAGTCCGTTGAACCTTTCCTATTTCATAGCCAAAAGAATCAGTTTTAAGCAGGCCGGAGGGTTTTCAGGAATCATCCACCGCATCGCTGTGGCGAGCCTCGCGGTAGGTTTGGCTGTAGCAATTCTATCCATTATGGTATTGGGTGGATTCCAAAAAACGGTTTCCAGCCGCGTGTACGGATTTACGGGCCACTTCCAGGTGCAGAAGTTCCAGATGAGCAGCGCCTACGAGGAACAGCCCTTTTCTTTGAATGCCGCATTTTTGGATCAGTTACCCTCATTCCCTTTTCTCACCAAGGTGCAGTCCTATGCGCACAAGGCGGCCTTGCTAAAAGGTGCTGAAGAGGTGGAAGGCGTTCTTGTCAAAGGGTTGGGAAAGGACATGGATTCCCTTGGCTTTGCCCAATACTTGGTGGAGGGGAGGATGATTCACCTGCCGGATTCGGGTGTGAGCAACGAGGTGCTACTAAGCAGAGTGCTGGCCAACAAGCTGTTGATTGAGGCAGGTGACAAGGTGACCCTTTATTTTGTACAGCAGCCGCCTCGATTTCGTCGGGTGCAAGTGGTGGGGATCTACGAGACCTATTTGGAAAATTTTGACGAGAAAATTGTCATCGGGGAGCTGCAGACGATTCGCAACCTGAACGGTTGGACTAGCGATCAAGTAGGTGGATTGGAGCTTCATGTAGATGATCCTTCCAAGGCGGATGCCTATGCGGGTTTGCTGGAAGAAAAGTTGGATTATGACCTCAAGTTGAGCGATAGCAGGGAGCGCTTTCTCGATATTTTTGACTGGCTCAAGCTGCTTGACACCAACGTGGTGGTCTTTATCTCCTTGATCGGCTTTGTCGCTGTTTTCAATATGGGAGCTATTTTGTTTCTCTTGATCATGGAACGCACCCAGATGATTGGCTTGCTCAAGGCGATGGGAGCCAAAAATTCCCAAATACGCGCTCTGTTTTTTTGGAATGGCATCCACATTCTTGGAAAGGGTCTCCTGTATGGCAATGCGATAGCCTTGGGACTTGGCGCGTTGCAGGATTACTTACACCTAGTGCCTTTAGATCCGATAAGTTATTACATGAGTTACGTGCCCATCGATTGGAACTGGCCTGTATTCTTGCTGCTTAATCTTGGGGTGACGGTGCTTACTGCTGCGGTCCTATGGATTCCCGTGGGAATTATCTCCAAGGTAGATCCAATCAAATCAATTCGATTTGACTGATCGGAAAGGGGAGATGATCGATTTGATTTTCATCCAAATCACGCCAAGTACGGCTTCTTTGAAGATCCTAGGGCTCATTTTGGACTGGCCACGCGTTCGGTCGGTAAAAATGATCGGTACTTCAACGAGTTTATAGCCCAGTTTCCAGGCGGTAAACTTCATCTCAATCTGAAAGGCATAGCCAATAAACTGGATGGCATTCAAGTCAATTCCCTCTAGCACGCTGCGGTGATAGCATTTGAATCCTGCTGTAGCATCGTTGATGGGTAATCCGGTCACTAAATTCACGTATTTGCTAGCAAAATAGGACATCAGCACTCGGCCCATGGGCCAGTTGACTACGTTGACGCCGGTGATGTAGCGCGAGCCTACTGCCAGATCGTAGCTCCTGTTTTGTATGGCTTCGTAGAGGCGAATGAGGTCTTTAGGATCGTGTGAAAAATCACAGTCCATTTCAAAAATGAAGTCGTAGTTTCTTTCGAGTGCCCAGCGAAATCCGGAGATATAGGCCGTGCCCAAACCCAATTTCCCAGCG
>JBIIFN010000195.1:0-3776 GCA_044237325.1 Algoriphagus sp. | reverse complement strand
ACGGATGACGTGGTCTGGTTTTATCGGGAGAAAATCAAAGAAATGAAGTTGGACACCTAGTTTCACCCAACAGTAGACATACAGCGGCCTGACCCAAATTCGCAGGAAGCTTCACGCTCTTTTGCAGTTCGCCCAAGTGATGCGGTGATTCTTCCAGGAGATTTGCTTCATATTGACTTTGGCATTAGCTACTTGCGTTTGAATACCGATACGCAAGAACTCGCCTACGTACTCAAGCCAGGGGAAACTGAGGTTCCTAGCTACCTGCAGCAAGCGCTTCAAGTAGGCAATAGATTGCAAGATATCCTCACCACTAACTACGCCACAGGGAAAACTGGAAACCAGATTTTGAAAGATGCACGTCTGCAAATGGAAAAAGAAGGCATTCGAGGCACTATTTATACCCATCCACTCGGCTTCTATGGACACTCCGCTGGGCCGACCATCGGCATGTGGGATAACCAAGGTGACACGCCTGGAGCAGGAGATTTTCCCCTGCATGCACACACGGGCTACGCAATTGAGTTGAATGCCGTAGTGTTTGTTAAGGAGTGGAACAAAGATGTACGCATTATGCTTGAGGAAGGCGCCTATTTTGACGGTACCAAGGTTAGCTACTTCAATGGACGCCAGCGTTCTATCTTAGCTATTCCACGTGTGAGCAACTATTTGGGGAATTAAGCGAGCAGCACCCTGCTTCTATCTCGGTTGATCAAGAGCAAGATGAAGAACGCCACACTCGCTACGCCTGCAGCACTGAGAAATACGGTCGAAAAATTTTCCGGCTTGTTGTCGTACAACCAGCCGGAAATGATGGCCCCCAAACCAATGCCTAGCTCTAAGAAGATGTACATGGTGGCCAGGGCTCTTCCCCTAAATTGATCAAGAGAACGATCCACCACCCATGCAGTGGTGGTAGGGCTGTACATACCTACTGCTGCACCAAATAGTACTGCCGAACCAAGGAGCATGGCTTTGTTTGCTGCAAATGCCACGGCAACCATCGCCACCACCATCACCAAGCTAGCCATACGCATGACCACCACGCGCCCTAGTCGGTCGGAGGTCCTCCCAGCAATTAGGCGTATGCCAAGTGAGGAAAGTGTAAATACGGCAAAAAATAGTCCCTTATTTTTTATCCCGAGGTGGGTAGAGAGGTCTGGAATGATGGTCAGCACTACACCGAAGGAGAAGACGGAAAGAAAAAGAATGAGGGAGGGTAGGAGTACTCTTTTCTCAATGAGCTCATCTCGCTTCAACTTAAACAAGCCCCATCGAAGTGGTTCGCGGACAGCCAAGGTCTCTTTCAACCGAAGCAAAATCAGGATTGAAAATACCGAGGTGAAGGCCGCACAATAGAAAAGCACGTCAATGGGCCATATGCTGGCGATCCAACCCCCAATGGCAGGTCCTGCAGCCATGCCTAGTGAGCCAAACAAGGATTGGATACCTAAGGCTTCTCCACGTTGGGCAAAGGGAATGATGTCGGCTACGTAAGCCGAGGTACCGGTAGGTGTGAATCCAGCAGAAAAACCATGTGCGAAACGAAGAAACAGGAAACCACCCACAAAGCTCAATAGGGGATAGGCCATCCCCACCACGAAGCAAACACTGGCCCCAAAGATCATTACTGGAATTCGACCCACTTTATCAGCGAGCTTGCCACTAAAGGGTCGAGATAGCCCTGCGGAAAGCGTAAACAAGGCAATGATGAGTCCCTTGTATTCTTCTCCACCCAATGAAGTGAGGTAGGAGGGTAGCTCGGGGATGATCATGTTGAAGCTTGAAAAAAAGAGAAAACTACTCAAACAGAGTAGAAAAAAATCGAGTGTAAAAAAGGAGCAAGGGGCAAGGAAAAGGCCGGGAATGTTCCCGGCCTTGGTATTAGTCTTTATTTGCTTCTTCTTCACTTTGGGCAAGAAGAAAGGCCTTCATAAATTCATTTAGGCCACCATCCAAAACACCCTGAGCATCAGAGGTTTCGTAAGAAGTACGGTTGTCTTTAACCAGCTTGTAGGGATGAAGAACATAGTTTCGAATTTGTGAACCAAAATCTACCCGCAGTTTGGAGGATTCAATTTTTGCGATCTCCGCATTTCTCTTCTCCAGTTCGAGTTGGTACAAGCGAGATTTCAACATCTGCATGGCCAATTCTCGGTTGGCAAGTTGAGAGCGCTCCACCTGACACACCACTACGATGCCTGTAGGCTTGTGCGTAAGCTGTACTTTGGTTTCTACCTTGTTTACGTTCTGTCCACCTGCACCTCCGGATCTGGAAGTATGTAGTTCCACGTCTCCAGGATTGATGTCGATTTCGATCGAATCATCTACTTCTGGGTAAGCATATACGGAAGCAAAGGAAGTATGTCTTCGTCCTCCAGAGTCGAAAGGTGAGATGCGCACCAGGCGGTGAACCCCCGTTTCAGACTTGAGAAAACCGTAGGCTAAAGGACCTTCAAAGAGGAGAGTGGCAGATTTGATGCCAGCAACTTCCCCTGGTTGCATGTCTATTTCGCGAACTTTATAGCCATTTTTTTCACCCCACATGATGTACATACGCATCAGAATGGAAGCCCAATCGTTGCTCTCTGTACCTCCTGCTCCGGGGTTAATTTCTAGGACAGCATGAAGTTGGTCCTCCTCTGCGGATAGCATCTTTTTAAGCTCAAGTTCCTCTACCGCATCTTTTCCCTGCAGATAGTCTTTTTTAAGCTCATCTTCTGACACTTCTCCTGCGGCGAAAAATTCGTATAGCACCTCAAGATCTTGGATTTTTTGATCCAGGTTTTCAAAGGCACTCGTCCAGCCTTTTCGAGCTTGGATTTGTTTCATGGTCTTTTCGGCCTCCTCTGGTTTGTTCCAAAAGTCGGCCTGGGCGGATACCGCCTCTAGGTCTTGGATTTCTACTTTCTTACGATCGTAGTCAAAGATACCTCCTCAAAGCCGATGTGCGGGCTTTCAAGTCTTTCAGTTGGTCTGAAGTCATCTGTCTAGGTTGTGGAATTAAGCTACAAAAATCAGAAAAAAATCTCGCTTTACCCAGCAAAGCTGTTTATTCAATTTCAAGGATGACGAGCTGCAGCCTATTTTTTTCGGAAAGTGCAAATGTTTTGTAGCGAAGTGGGCGTAGGGCTATGCCTGTGCCTACGAGTAGAGCGGAGGCAGTAGCCACGCCCGAACCAATCTCTAGTTGCCCCTGTTGGTAGAGGCTATTTACTGCCTCAAGACCAATTATCATGGTGCCTGCACCCAAAAAGAGGCGGGTAAGGTTGGTTAAGGTTCGGTTTCGTGGATCCTTGGCTTGGATATCAATCGCTACGATATCTGAAGGTTTGAGGATGTTCTCTGAGAGGTAAACAAACTCGGTATCCAGATCCAAAATTTTATCGGTGACGAAGTAACCTATCTTGTTGCTTTTGTAGGTGATGTACTCGCCAGGATAATAGCGAAGTTGGCTATTTTGGTGGCTGCCTCTTTTAAGTAATAAAAATTTCTTGGGTAGATCCTGCGCGCTGGAATTGAAGGACAAAAGGAAAGCCACAAGAAAAGTAATCCCAAGGTATAGGAAGGGAAAACGATGTAAGCTAGCGCGGCAATCCATAGTACTGAGTTTAAATAGTAATCATCCACTGGTGTGGATCTGGAAGTTCTCCGTATTTGATGCCATCTAGAGCGGCTAGCACCTTTTTGGAAAACGCATTTTCTTTGTTCTCTGGAAGGGTATAATCTATGCCGTTGACGTGAATTTTATGAATAAACGCAATAGTTGCAGCTGT
>JBIIFN010000055.1:0-13663 GCA_044237325.1 Algoriphagus sp. | reverse complement strand
CTTGGTCAATGGAAGGGGTAAGTTTTTTTCCAACCTTCCTAATATACTTGGATAAGATTACTTGAAAGGTGTCAGACCTGCAAGTTTACTTAGTTAAGTGGTTGATATTTTCTACATCTAGCTGCTCCAAGGCCAGCGTGTGTATGCAAGTTGTACACAAAAGGAAATTTCTGCTCTTGAATCTTATCCTTTTGAGGAGTCAAATTGACCTACTGGGCTAGTTTCTAGTGGTTAAAAGTGCCCAATTGTCCCAAAATTCCCTTATATTTGAGTATTCGGACCTTTTCCGAGGTTTTATTCCCTAAAAAATCACCACCACTTGAATTTTCAATCCTTTAATTTTGAGTCTTCCCTGCAAGAAGGGCTAGATGCCATGGGTTTTGACAACCCAACACCCATCCAAGAAAAAGCCATCCCCGTCATTCTAGAAGGTAAAGACTTGATTGCCTGTGCACAAACAGGAACAGGAAAAACGGCAGCCTTCGTGTTGCCTATCCTAAATAAAATTTCCAAATCAGGTTCGAGCACGCTTAACACCTTGATTTTAGCGCCTACGCGCGAACTTGCAATTCAAATTGATCAACAAATTCAAGGCTTCTCTTATTTTTTGGGAGTGAGCTCGGTTCCCATCTATGGTGGTGGAGACGGCATCGTCTGGGAGCAGCAAAAGAAGGCCCTTGAAACAGGTGCTGAAATCGTAGTTGCTACTCCAGGCCGCTTGATTGCGCTCTTGGCAGGAGGGAAAATTGACTTGAGTACATTGGAGCACTTGGTGCTTGATGAGGCCGACCGCATGATGGACATGGGCTTCTCAGATGATATTTTGAAGATTGTCAACTTCCTTCCTCAAAAGCGACAGACCATTCTTTTTTCGGCGACCATGCCGCCAAAAATCCGTCAGTTCAGCATGAAAATCCTGAACAAGCCGGAAGAGATCTCTATTGCAATCGGCAAAACTGCTTCTGGGGTAACCCAATCCATGTATTCGGTATACGATACCCAAAAAGAAGAATTGGTTCGCCACATTCTTTCTCAGAAAAATTACGAAGCGGTTATCGTTTTTTGTTCGACTAAGGATAAGGTTAAAGCCTTGCACAAGACGTTAAGAAAGAGCTTTGACATAGAAGCTTTCCACTCCGATTTGGAGCAAGTGGAACGTGAGAAAATCATGTCTGCCTTCAAAAACAGGAAAGTTAAAATTCTGGTGGGAACAGACATCATCTCACGAGGGATTGATGTGGTGGGTATTGAGCTAGTCATCAACTACGATACTCCTGGTGACCCGGAAGATTACGTACACCGTGTGGGTCGTACAGCTAGAGCCGATGCAAAAGGGGAGGCCATCACGTTTGTAAACCCCAAGGACCAGCCCAAGTTTGTGCGTATAGAGCAACTTATCGGTATGGCTGTAACCCAAAACCCACTTCCAGCTCAAATGGAAAGGGGGCCTTCTTTTGTTGGTGAAAAAGTGAAAGAAACAGCTCCCAACACTGCTTCTTCCAGTTCCCCCCTCAAAAAGAAGAAAAAGAAAAAGAAGTCTCCATCATCATCTGCATCTTCTAGCCCAAGACCTTATACTGAACGTCCAACAGCAGCAACTCCTGCAGCAATGGTAGCTGATTCGGCACAGGAGGCGGGCCCAAGTAAATACGGGCAGCGCAAAAATGTTATTGAGCCCTAATTCTACCCACTACTTTTCTACTAACTATTTTTAATCCCAAGTTATTTACCGGCCAATCACTTATGGTGTTTGTATGGAATAGCCTGTTTTTATTTCGTTTGATTATATTAATGTTCTAATGAATTCCAAAGACCTTAACCAACTGTTTCAAAGAGATTTATCTAAGTTGATTGAAGAGTTGCAAGCCTATACAGATGAGCGTAACCTCTGGCATATTGACCAAGGGATTAGCAATTCTGCAGGCAACTTGACACTTCACTTGATTGGCAATGTGAAGCAGTTTTTTGGATTGGACTTGTGTGGTATCGCATTTGAGCGAGATAGAGATAGTGAGTTTTTGCCGAGCATGCTCAATAGAGCAGACCTACTCCAAGAGTTAGAAGAACTCAAAAAGATTTTAGAGCAAGCCTTGGTACCTATGGACCCCAAAAAACTTGGCGATCAATCCAAACATTCGTTCCTCGGCCATTCCATGACAGTAGGTTACTTTTTGATTCACCTTTACGGGCATTTTAACTATCATTTGGGTCAAATCAACTACCATAGACGACTCTTAGATAAGTAGTAATTTGTGGTTCATTCGCTGAATTTCCTAAACCAAATGAGTTTGGGTGTTAAATGAATCAGC
Organism: Algoriphagus sp.; assembly: GCA_044237325.1. Lineage (GTDB taxonomy): Bacteria > Bacteroidota > Bacteroidia > Cytophagales > Cyclobacteriaceae > Algoriphagus. The sequence continues at coordinate 11,354 of JBIIFN010000055.1, read as the reverse complement.
ATTAATTTTTATGATTATCCACTTTTTTACTAGTAACCCAACAAAGTAAGGTTGGAAGTTCAATTCAATGTGCTGTGGATGGTGGCCTGTCGTCTATAGACTATTATCCGAAGAGGTTAACGCTTCATTTGACCTAAAGGTAGGATTGCGGATAATCAATCTGATTTTTTATCCAAAGCATAGACTGCCAAGCCCAAAGCCAATATCCCTAAACCTGCCAAACTCTCTTTGGGTCGATCTACTAGAAGGTAGCCCATTAGTGCCACACTAAATCCGATATATATGAGTTGTGGAAGGGGTTTGAATGGCGTTTTAAATCCTTCTTGCTTTTTGATTTTTAAGGAGGAGTAGACCGTAATTGTACTCATGAGCTGCAGTACAAAGCCCGCATAAAGCATAATTTGTTCGAAGGAGCCTGATAAAAAAAGAATCAAGCTAATTCCCGTATTCAAGACAATCGCCCGCACGGGTACCCCTTGGGCATTTACTTGCGACAGCGGCTTCCAGAGTTTGTAGTCCTTGGCCATGGCATAGGTGACGCGTGGTCCTATCCAGGCATAGCCTGATATGGTGGCAATCAGCTGTATTCCAATAAAAAGGCTCACCCAGAGGGCTCCGCTCGAGCCAAATAGATTGCCAAAAGCAATGTCTGCGATTTGTACTTTTCCAGAAAGCTGCGCTACAGTGGCATGCTTGAGTAAAACCAGCTGTACTAGGATATAAAGGATCATTACAAGTAGGGTAGCCCAAATCAACGCCTTTGGTAGGTTTTTTTGAGGTTGGTCTACTTCCTCAATGATGTAAGCGGCTGAGTTCCATCCTGTATAGGCATAAAACACATAGATCAGCGATACGGCAAATCCTGGAAGTAGTATCTCCTCTTTCCACGAACTAGAAAAGTTCAAGGCCGGTTGCGCAATACTGCTTCCGTAGGCTATGCCTAAGGTGATTAAGGTTAGAACGAAGAGGATTTTGATGCTGGTCATGAGGTCCTGAAACTTAGCAGACCGGTTCACTGAGAAGGCATGCATGGCAGGAATAAGGAGCAGAAAGGAGAGCCCAGGAAGGAGCGTTTCTCCAAAGATCGGACTCAAGTAATTATTCATTGCCATGGCTGCAATGGCGATAGGTGCAGAAAACCCTACCACCATAGATACCCAAGCATAGAGGTATCCTACGGCTGGGTGGATAGTTTCGGAAAGAAAAATATAATCACCCCCTGTGCGCTTGAAATGAGTGCCAAGCTCCGCATACACCAAGGCACCTATGAGTGCCATACCTCCACCTAGCATCCAGAGTAGCAGAATGGTCCAAGTATTTTGTACCGCTTCCAGTTGAAATCCAAGACTAGTGAAAACACCCGTGCCAATCATGTTGGCCATGACCAAGCCAGCGGCGGTTTTCCAAGAGATTTTTGATGCGCTAGGAGTCAAGGTAGGTTAGGTTGATCAACGGTAAGTCGAATCTACATGCTGAATCTTAAAAATCGCTATGTACTTCAAAAAAGTAGCGAAAAGGGTGTCGCCTAAGTTTTAAAAAATCTGTAATTGGGCAGCTTGAGTATTTTTTAATACTAAAAAGCCAAGCTAGTTAGCCATTTCACTTGTTTTAACCCTGCGAAAATAGAAGTAGAGGCACAAACTACTCGTTGCGGTGAGAAGATGCCATAGCGCATGCCCTTGCCAAATGGAGTAGGGGTCACAGTTTACCTTGGCAACATCCATAGTGCGAATTTGGATTGCCACTACCAGGAATACAACACCCAGTATCCCAAGCAGGGGAAAGCGTTGCCTACGGTAGCTGAGGTAATTGAGGGTAGCAAGAATAAAGAGCAGCAAAAACAACGATGGAAGCAAAATGGAACTGGAAATTTGAAGTGCAAGCGGTAAGAAGAGAGCTGTTAAAAGGAGCATGATACCGACGATTGCTAACTGCATCCGTGCGGAAAGGTCTTTTTTGACTGTGGTAACAACTAATCCTATGCAGATCAAGCTCAGGGTAAGACCAAACGTTGCATTCATGTCTACCCGTTGCCCAATCCAGGTGAGTGAGGAATGAAAAAACGCAGATCCAATGCTCAAGTAAATGAAATTAGCGGCCAGTAATAGAGATAAGTAGGGGAAATTACGCACTGTGTTCGCTTTTACAGAACCAAGGCCTTTCATGTCTTTCAAGGCTAGCTGAAACACTACTAGGCCGTAGAAGAAATAGATGAGATTGGAATAGGTATTTATGGGTTGATGGAAAAACCGATCGGGATGGTTAAACTCACAGTATTCGACAGTAAGTGCAGACTTACTCACCACCATACCTTCCCATAGGCTGCTATCTAAAAAATAGTCTAAGGCCAAAGAGATCCCGAATAGGATACTTGTGCCGATTACTGCGTTTCTGATAAGGTGGCTTGTGGACATCAGTCAAATAAAAAAAGCACCCCGATAAATCGGGATGCTTTTATAGATTGGGATAAGAACTTATTTTTTGAGGTTACCAAACAAGTCGATTGGCGTAGCTTTCACCTTCTCCTCGAAGGCTTTCCACTCTCCTTGGATGAAGGCTTCTACCTTTGCGATAGCCGCTGCCGCCGCTTCCTTACCTTGGCTGAGCAGTCGCTCTTCCGTGGCACCTGGAGCTGCATAGCTAGAGCTAGCATAACTTCTTGGAGCAAAGACATGGGTCATTGTGGTAGGGAATAGGTTTCTTACGATTCCTTGTCCTTCAACTTTAGGTCCATTGAATGCTTCTCGCGCAGTATCTAGTTTCTTCTTGATATCCTTAGTGGCGGTCTCTAGCGCTTTGGCTTCATCCGTCTTCACGTCCTTAATCAGAGAATTCACTTTATCGATTACCTTCTGAGCTTCGTCTAGCTTTTTAGTAGCTGCACTCACTTCAGTAGAAAGAGATTCAACCTTCTTTAGGAAGTTATCTTTTGCTTCCAAAGCAGTTAGGCTTGGTTTGATGCGAGGATCGGCATAGACCGTAATGGACGTTTCAGAAGATTCTCCTCCATATTCCATCACTACTTTGTAAGTGCCTGGAAGAGCATCTCCACCGCTTGGTTCGAAGAAGCCTCTGCTTCTTCCTCCGCCACCTTGACCACCACCCCAGCCACCAGACATTTCGGCGGTAGATTTACGGTCTAGGTTCCAAATGATTCGGTTAACCCCTTTCGTAGGAAGCGTTTTCAAGGTTCTGATTTGTTCACCAGATGCAGCAAATATCTTGACCGTGAGCGAATCCAATTTCTCTTTTTCGTCCTGGATCAAATAGCTTAGGCGTCCGCCAAAAACTCTGTTTTCGCCTGCATACTTGGCTGAAGCCATGAAGCGCTCGCCATGTGGCTGTTGGATTTCCGCTTGATAGGCATCAGGAGCAGCGAAGGCAGTGATTTTTCCAACTGGAGCTTTTCCGCCATTCTTGGCGAGGGCACGTAGCGGACGGATGTCATCCAACACGTAGATCGCACGTCCAAAAGTACCAATAACCAAATCGGCCTCACGCTCTTGGATAGTCATGTCGTAGGTAGACACTGCTTTAGGGTAGCCATGTTCCCACTTATTCCAGGTTTTGGCCTTGTCGAATGAAACGTACAATCCGAACTCAGTACCCAAGAAAACTAGGTTTGGTTCCGTTGGATCTTGCTTGATGGATAGGGTAAAGCCCCAAACTTTAGAATCATCAGCGATGCGTGTAAAGGTCTTTCCATAGTCTGAGCTATGGTAGGCATAGGCGCTGAAGTCATTGTTTCGGTAGTTGTTGGCAATCACCCATACTTCACCTGCATTGTATTTGGATGCCTGTACTTGAGGGATCCAAGATGCTTTTGGAAGTCCGGTAAGTTTAGCTGCAACATTAGTCCAGGTCTTGCCACCGTCTTGTGTTACTTGAAGGTTGCCGTCGTCCGTACCTACCCAAATTACATTTTTATCAACAGGAGAAGGGGCAATCGCAATAATGGTCGTGTGATTTTCAGCACCAGTTATATCAAAGGTCAAACCACCTGTTTTTTGTTGACGTTGCTTGGTCGAGTCGTTTGTGGTCAAGTCCGGAGAGATGATATCCCAAGTTTCTCCTGAGTCTGTAGACTTGTGTAGGAATTGAGATGCGTAGTACACGGTATTTACATCGTGCGGATCCTGCGCAATGGCTGCATTCCAGTTGTAACGAAGGAAAACATCCTTGTCTGGATGCGTAGGGCGGATGGTGCGGTTGTGACCAGTCAGCTTATCAAAACGGCTTACATTACCACCTTGTGACATGGTGTAACCATATCTTGAGTTGGCAGGATGAGATACCACGTCAAATCCATCTCCGAAAGAAACTTCTTGCCAATAGGTATTTCGGATGCCATCACCTCTCCAGAGATAGGCAGGGCCTGTCCAAGAACCGTTATCTTGCATTCCTCCGTACACGTTGTAAGGCACTTCGTTGTCCACATTGATGTGGTAAAACTGCCCAACGGTGATGCCTTCGGCAAAAAACCAGGTTTTACCCATGTCTCTGGAAACATTCAAGCCTCCATCGTTACCATTGATAAGAAGGGAAGGATCGTTTGGATTGATATACCAGGCATGGTGATCAGGGTGTACACCTTCATAAGAGAGTAGCTCTCGGAAGCTTTTGCCTCCATCTTCAGTAATCCCTACACGAGAATATAGCGTGTAAAGTCTGTTTTCATTTTTAGGGTCGGCATGAATCTCAAAGTAGTAGAAAGGTCGGTCACCAATCTCTGCTTTGTCATTGATCATTGTGAATTTGCCTCCTCCATCTTCTGAGACATAGAGTGCATTTTTAGAGGATTCGATCAATGCATATACTTTACTGCTGTTGGCTTTGGAGATGGCCAATCCCATTCTTCCAAGGTTTCCTTTAGGTAGACCGTTTTCTTCAGCAGTCAATTTCTTCCAATTGTCTCCTCCATCCTGAGTTACATAAAGTCCAGAGCTTGCTCCTCCAGATTCAAAAAACCAAGGATAGCGTCTGTGTTCCCACATGTTGACAAAGATTTTATTTGGGTTGTTGGGATCCATGATCATTTCACCCACACCAGTCTTATTGTCTACATACAATATTTTCTTCCAGGTCTTTCCACCATCGGTGGTCTTGTACACGCCACGATCTTCTTGGGTACCCCAAGGAGAGCCGATTGCACCTACAAATACGGTGTTAGGATCGTCTGGATGTACGATAATGCGGTGAATGGCTCTGGTTTTTTCCAAGCCCATCAGCTGCCAGGTTTTTCCAGCATCCATGGATCGATAGACTCCGTAACCCATGTTGAGGGAGTTTCTTGGGTTACCTTCGCCAGTACCTACCCAGATGATGTTTGGGTTTTTCTGATAGACGGAGATTGCGCCGATAGAGTGTACGCGTTCGTTGTCAAATATCGGTTCCCAAGTGATGCCACCGGAAGTAGACTTCCATAGACCACCTGATGCTGAGCCAGCATATATGGTCGTGGGATCATCGTGTACCGCATCGATGGCAGTGATACGACCGCTCATGGCTCCAGGGCCAATGCTTCTTGCTTTCATGGACTTAAACATGTCCATGTTGACTTGCTGGGCCTCGGCGCTCCAACTGAGCAGGGCCACAAAAATCAAAAGGGTTATTTTTTTCATGGGACTAGGGTGTGGTTTCAAAACGGAAACAAGTAATGGATTTTTACGGATAATCAACAGGTAATTTACGTCAATGGAGAGTTACTTTCCTCAGGAGTGTACGCCTATTTTTTTTGTGCGTGGTTTGGGTAAGGGGCTCATTTTGATTTTCTTTAGAAAAAAATACACACAAAAATGGTTAAGTATTGGTTTAGGCCCTTGCTCGGGCTTTTCTTATTTCTAGGCCTGGGTGCTGCTATGGCACAAAACGGTCGTTTTCAGCAAGCGGTATCCTACCAGATGGAGGTGAATATGGATGTCAATACCCACCGCTACACGGGTACACAGGTCTTGAAGTACACCAACAATTCGGATGACACACTTTCCCGCGTTTTTTATCACTTATACTACAATGCATTCCAGCCTGGCAGCATGATGGATGTTCGCTCACGAACCATCGCTGATCCGGATGGGCGAGTGAAGGATAGAATTTCAAAGTTGACGCCCGAAGAGATTGGTTACCTCCATGCGAGCAAGCTATCCATGAACGGCAAGGCAGTTAACTTCAAAGAGGTGGGAACAGTATTGGAGGTGGACCTAGCAACACCGATTTTGCCTCATAGTACCGTTACGTTTGAAATGGCCTTTGAAGGGCAAGTTCCGCTTCAAGTGAGACGCTCAGGGCGTGATTCTGAGGAAGGAGTTCGCTATTCCATGTCGCAATGGTACCCAAAGATGGCTAACTACGACGAGCAGGGCTGGCATGCGAATCCTTACGTAGCGCGGGAGTTTTATGGGATTTGGGGAGACTTTGATGTAAAAATCACCATCGACAAAACCTATACCATTGGCGGTACAGGATACCTCCAAAATCCCAATCAAATCGGCCATGGATATCAGGATGAGGGTGTAAAGGTGCCGGAGCCAAAAGGAAAAACACTCACCTGGCATTTTGTGGCACCAAAAGTACATGACTTTATGTGGGCTGCAGACGATAAGTACAAGCATGACAAGGTACAGATGGCAAATGGCATCACGGTACATCACTTTTATATCCCCGGAGAAAAGACCACAGAAAACTGGGAGAAGCTAAAGGAATACACGCCGAAGGCAATTGATTACTTATCAAAGAATTTTGGCCAATATCCCTACAAGCAGTTTTCTGTTGTCCAGGGTGGCGATGGAGGCATGGAGTATGCCATGTCTACGTTGATTACAGGGGAGCGCTCCTTTTCTAGTCTCGTGGGTGTGATGGTGCACGAGTTGGCGCATAGCTGGTTTCATGGTGTACTGGGTAGCAACGAATCGCTTTACCCTTGGATGGATGAAGGATTTACTTCCTATGCTTCCAACCTAGCCATGGCTGACATTTTTCAGTCCACGCCTAACCCACAACGTAGTTCGTATAGTGGCTACTACCGCTTGGTCAAATCAGGCCTAGAGGAGCCGATGTCTACGCACGCAGATCACTACCAAACCAATTCAGCTTACAGTGCCGCCGCCTATAACAAAGGAGCAGTATTCTTGGCACAGCTAGGTTACGTGCTGGGTGATGCCGTGCGCGATAAAGCCATGCTCCGCTATTGGGCAACTTGGCAGTTTATGCACCCCAACGTCAACGACCTTGTTCGTGTGATGGAGAAGGAGAGTGGGCTCGAGCTCGATTGGTATAAGGAATACTTTGTCAATTCTACCAAGACTATCGACTATGCTGTTAGGGAAGTTATAGCAGCCGGGGAGGGGACTTCGATCACCTTGGAACGAGTGGGTGCTATGCCGATGCCTATTGAGGTGGTGGTAACGTACCAGGACGGATCTAAAGAAATGCTTTATCTGCCTTTAGAAATGATGCGCGGTGAAAAAGTAGCTGAGTCAGGAAGTCCAGTTCGGGTGATGTCAGTTGATTGGCCGTGGACGCATCCTACCAAAACCCTGACTTTGGCGAAGCCCTTTGCATCCATTAAGTCTGTGGAGATCGACCCGAGCAAACGCATGGCGGACATACAGCCGGAAAATAATAAAGTGGAGTTTTAGGCTCCACTTTATATAAGGTGTCTGAATAAAAAGGTGGGGTTGACCCACCTTTTTTTTGGATCAACCTTCGTTCTTCTTGTTTTGTACTTCAGTACGGATTTCTTGTGCTAGGTTTTTCAAGTCTTGCATACCTTTTCTTACACGGGTACCTGCTGCTTGATTTCCTTTGTCGTAGAACTTTTCGAAGTCAGCTTCCAAGCTCATTACTAGATTTTTTACGTCGCTAAATCTGCTCATAGTAAAAGATTTTTAGGGTTGATGATAAGTTTATAAGGGTCTAATATAGGCCAAATACTTTCTATTTCAATTCAGAGGCAGTTTTTTTTACTTTTTTTTTATTCTCCGAAAGAAAGTGCCAACGCAGAATTCTTGTAAACTCCAGAATCGAGCTTGTCTTTTACCGCAGCAAAAGCTTTGACCGTTAAGTTTACGTCCTCCAAAGTATGGACTGCCGTAGGGATTAAACGCAAGATAATCATGCCTTTAGGGATCACTGGGTAAATCACTACGGAACAGAAGATGCCAAAATTTTCTCTTAGGTCCATTGAAAGTGCCGCTGCTTCTCCTACGGTGCCATTTAGAACAACAGGAGTAACAGGAGAGTTGGATCTTCCTGTACTAAATCCATTTTCTACCAGTCCTTTTCTTAAGGCATAGACAATTTTCCACAAGTTGTCCTTCAATTCCGGCTGACTTCTCAGCATATCCAATCGCTTCAAGGCACCTTCTACCAAAAGCATGGGTAGGGACTTGGCGAAGATTTGGGAACGCATATTGTATCTCAAAAATAAGATCACATCTGCATCTGCTGCGATAAAGGCACCGATGGAAGCCATGGATTTAGCGAAAGTTGAGAAGTACAAATCGATTTGATCTTGAACTCCTTGCTCTTCTCCTGTACCTGCACCAGTTTTCCCCATGGTACCGAATCCGTGCGCATCATCAACTAGTAATCTGAAATCAAATTTCTTTTTCAGGTCTACAATTTCTTTCAGCTTGCCTTGATCACCTGTCATGCCAAATACTCCTTCTGTAATGACGAGGATACCTCCTCCAGTCTCTGCAGCTAGTTTGGTTGCACGTTGCAACTGCTTTTCACAGCTTTCAATATCGTTGTGAGGAAAAACATAGCGTTTACCTAGGTGCATGCGCAAAGCATCAATAATACATGCATGGCACTCAGAATCGTACACCACCACGTCTTTTCGATCAAGCAAAGCATCGATTACAGACATAATGCCCTGATAGCCATAATTCAATAAGTAGGATTTCTCTTTTCCAACGAAGGCCGCTAGCTCGTCTTCCAACTGCTCGTGCATGTCCGTTTGTCCAGACATCATGCGGGCACCCATGGGATAAGCTGCTCCCCACTTGGCTGCTGCATCTGCATCTGCCTTTCGGATATCTGGGTGATTGGCAAGGCCAAGGTAATTATTCAAGCTCCAGGTAAGGACTTCTTTCCCTTTAAACATCATACGAGGGGCAATTTCGCCCTCTAGCTTAGGGAATGACCAATAGCCGTCAGCAAACTCAGAGTGTTTGCCCAAGGGGCCCATATTCGTTTTTAACTTTGCAAATAGATCCAACGTAGTTCGAATTTAGCGTGTTAGGAAAGGGGATTTTAAAATTAAATCGGTCAAAAATAAGACTAATCTATCTTGTAAGCAAAAAACACTTTTTAAAGGGAGGAGCTATTACCAAAGCTCAAAATAAATTCCGTATTTCGTTGTTGGTCCATGACCTACCCAAATTCAAACTTTAGCGTCTTTATGACAAAAATCACCAAGCTGTTGGTTGCCAATCGAGGGGAAATAGCACTTCGAATCATGCGCACCGCTCGAGAAATGGGCATTGCTACGGTAGCCGTTTATTCAGAAGCCGACCGTCTTTCTCCCCATGTAAAGTTTGCGGACGAAGCGATTTGCTTAGGCCCAGCACCTTCCAGCCAATCCTACCTTTGTGGTGATAAAATCATCGCTGCCTGTAAAGAATTGCGGGTAGATGCCATTCACCCAGGCTATGGGTTTTTGTCTGAAAACGCAGCCTTTGCCAAGCAGGTAGGGGATGCGGGGATTATTTTTGTAGGTCCCTCGCCAGCTTCCATCGAAGTGATGGGCTCCAAGCTTGCGGCTAAGCAAGCGGTAGCCCAGTACGACATACCCCTGGTACCCGGCACCGAAGAGGCCATCACAGACATCCCCCTTGCCAAAGAAAAAGCCAGGCAAATTGGCTACCCAATCTTAATAAAAGCTTCTGCAGGTGGGGGTGGAAAAGGTATGCGTGTTGTTGAATCTGAAGGGGAGTTTGAGGAGCAGATGAACCGGGCGATCTCCGAGGCGATTTCTTCTTTCGGAGATGGAGCGGTATTTATTGAAAAATACATCACCTCACCTCGGCACATTGAAATACAAATTTTGGGTGACCAGCAAGGCAATCTGGTGTACTTGTTTGAGCGGGAATGTTCCATTCAGCGCCGTCACCAAAAGGTGATTGAAGAAGCACCTTCTGCAGTAGTGAGCTCCGAGCTACGCAAGGCCATGGGCGAAGCTGCGCTTGGTGTGGCCAGAGCTTGTGGCTACTATGGCGCAGGTACGGTAGAGTTTATTGTGGACGAATCACTCGATTTTTATTTCCTCGAAATGAATACCCGCCTTCAGGTGGAGCATCCAGTGACGGAAATGATCACGGGCAAGGACCTTGTTCGTGAGCAACTCTATATCGCGGAGGGCAAGTCCCTATCGTTTTCTCAGGAGGAGTTGCGCATTCATGGACATGCAGTAGAAATTCGTGTGTATGCTGAGGATCCAAAAAACAATTTCCTACCAGACATCGGCAGGCTGCATACCTATCGCCGACCCCAAGGGCCAGGCATCCGGGTAGACGATGGATTTGAGGAAGGAATGGACATTCCCATTTACTACGATCCCATGATTGCTAAGTTGATTGCACATGGCGCCAATAGACAAGAGGCCATAGATCGGATGGTGCGCGCCATCGACGATTACAGGATTACAGGCATTCAAACGACCTTAGACTTTTGTCGATTTGCTTTGGTGCACGAAGCATTTCAGTCGGGTAACTTTGATACCAAGTTTGTGGAGCGCTATTTTAAGCCTGAGCTACTTGAGCCATCCTTTACAGAAGAGGAAAAAGTATTGTTGGCGGCCTTAGCCGTGGAGTTTTTTGAAAAAGAGGATCGAAAAATCCACCCCAAAGAAGCACTCTCCGCTACGCCTACCTCCCAGTGGACAATTAGAAGAAGCTGATGGCGGCGATATTACCTCTTAAAGCCTGGCGCTACGAAGCCAAACTAGGTGAAAATATGGAGGCGCTTACGGCGCCACTTTTTGACGTGGTGTCTTCCAAGCAGCGGGAGTTGCTGTATCAAAACAGCCTCAATAGCATCCACCTTTCTGTACCTCAAGGAGAGCAGCCTCATTTGGAAGCCAAGCGCTTACTAGCTCGTTGGAAGTCCGATGGCATTCTAGTCCAAGACGAGGTGCCGGGCATCTATGTGTACTATCAATATTTTCGCTTGCCTGGGGAGCAGGAGGAGTGCTGCAGAAAAGGATTTATTGCACAGATTAAAGCAAGTCCTTGGGAGGAGAATAAGATTTTAAGGCACGAAAATACCATTGTATCTGCTGTACATGATCGGGTGGATTTACTTCGTGCGACGGAAATTCAAGCAAGCCCTACGCATGGATTATACGAAGATGT
>JBIIFN010000054.1:0-13699 GCA_044237325.1 Algoriphagus sp. | reverse complement strand
TGACCTGCCTATGGTAGGTAGGCGTCCAATAATTTTTATTCGCGCAAAGGCGCCAAGACCTGCCTGCGGAAGGCAGGCGCAAAGAAATCCTGCTTTTCCCGATTTAATTGACTGGTAAATTTACCCTAATAAATCCTTTGCGGCTTATGCGGCTTTGCGAGATAAATCCCTTAGCCTACTCCAATCGGGCAGGAAAAAAAAATATTCACGCAAAGAGCGCGAAAACCTGCCTGCGGAAGGCAGGCGCAAAAAAATCCTGCTTTTCCCGGTTTAATAGATAGGAAGGCTCACCATCAAAAATCCTTTGCGGCTTATGCGGCTTTGCGAGATAAAACCCTTAGCCTACTCCAAGGAAGCAGTTAAAAAAAATATTCACGCAAAGAACGCGAAGCCGCAAAGAAACTCCGCTTTTCCCGGTTTAATTGACAGGTAAACTCAATCCAATAAATCCTTTGCGTCTTATGCGTCTTTGCGAGATAAAACCCTTTACCTACCGCAGGCAACACGCAAAAAATCCCCCTTGCCCCCTTACTAAGGGGGAGTCGCATCTATGCTCGCGCAACTATTGAATTTAGAAGGGAAATTTTTTGGTAAATAATCTGTATTTCTTATTTCCAAAGTTGAGGAACAGTTGGGAAGACTCCCCCTTACAAGGGGGATACAGGAGCCTGCCCCAATAAATCCTTTGCGCCTTATGCAGCTTTGCCAGATAAAACCCTTAGCCTTCGCCGCGGACCAACACCATCCCCACCCGACTTGGCACATACAGCAGCAACTCCTGATTGTCGTTTGTGGTGTAGATCAACGCAGTATCCAAGCGGTCAAAGCCCCCAAATGCAGGCGCATCGGAATGCAGCAGCAGCTGATAATCTCCTGCGCTTGGCACGGGTATCGCCAATCCCTCAAAGGAATCGCTGGGGTGAAAGCAAAACACAAAAATCAAGTTCCCACGAGTATAGGCCAACACTTTTTTATTCGGCTCCAAGTACAATTGCTGCGCGGGACCAGCCAAAAGCAATTCATGGGGGGTCACCAATTGGATCATCGCCTTGTCCCAAGCAGCTAACTGCTGGTATCGCAACAGCGGATCATCCACCAAGGACCACTGCCGGCGGGCATACTGATAGCTCCAGTCATTTCCCTCCCGGGGGAAATCCACCCATTCGGGGTGTCCAAACTCGTTCCCAATAAAATTCAAATAGCCTTCTCCTCCCAACGTGAGCGTGAGCAAGCGGATCAACTTGTGTAAGGCAATTCCTCGGTCGATGATGAGGTTTTGTTCGAGCACCGACATGGAGAAATACATCTCCTTGTCCATCAGCCAAAAGGCAAGGCTCTTGTCCCCGACCAGAGCCTGGTCATGACTCTCCGCATAAGCGATGGATTTTTCTTTCAGGGGGCGGTTGGTGAGTTCATGCCACAGCTCAAAAAGGTCCCATTGCTCGTCTGTCTTGTGTTTGAGCGTGCGGATCCAAAAGTCCGGAATCCCCATCGCCAAACGAAAATCAAAACCGATGCCTCCCTCTTCTATTCTTCGACTCAATCCCGGCATGCCACTCACCTCCTCGGCTATGGAAACAGCAGCAGGATTCAAGGCATGAATGAGCGTATTGGCCAACTGAAAATAGGTCAGCGCCTCCTCATCTACCCCTTCGTCGAAGTAGCGGTCGGCGCTATCAAACGTAATCAAACCGTGGTGGTGATACAGCATGGAAGTGGCCCCATCGAAGCGGAAACCGTCAAAGTGGAATTCCTCCATCCAGTAGCGAATGCTGGAGAGCAGAAACTGTTGCACCTCCCATTTGCCGTAGTTGAATAGTTTGGAGTCCCAACCTACGTGGTAGCCTCGATCTCCCGCATGAAAGTAGGCGTCTTCGGTGCCATCAAACTCGTTTAAGCCCTCATTAATATTTTTAACCGCATGGGAATGCACCAGGTCCATAATCACAGCAATACCCAGGGAATGCGCCGCATTGATCAAGGACTTGAGTTCCTCCGGTGTACCAAACCGAGAAGAGGGCGCGAAAAAATTGGACACGTGGTAGCCAAAAGAGCCGTAATACGGGTGCTCCATCACCGCCATGAGTTGAATGGCGGTATAGCCCGCAGCATGGATACGAGGAAGAATGTGTTTTTCAAACTCAAGGTAAGTCCCCACCCCTTCCTTTTCCTGCGCCATCCCCACATGGCACTCGTAGATGAGGGGCGAGTGTTGTGATTTTTTCGGGGAAAAGGATTGGTCAGTCCATGAAAAAGGTTGTGCTGGAAACCATAGTTGCCCGGCAAAATCTTTCGTCTCCTCATCTTGCACCACGCGACGTATGTAGGCTGGAATTCGGTCTAGGTCGCTGTCATTGGCGCCGATCACGCGAACCTTCAGTTTGCTGCCATGAACAAAGGAGTCTTGGTATTGGGTTTGGGGCAAGAAGATCTCCCAATCCCCGCGGGTATTTTTTCGGAGGGGGTGGGAACTGCGGTTCCAACCGTTAAAATCCCCGATCAAGTACAGGGCTTTGGCTTGGGGAGCCCATTCCCGGTAGGTCCAACCTTTGCGAATGGGGTCGATCTGTATGCCGTAGTACTCGTGACTACTTGCAAATTCAACGATACTGCCTGCATAGTCTTCAATTGCACCTAATACCCCTTGAAAGCGGGAACGACGCTGCTGGATTACCTCCCCATAGGGCTGCAACCAACTTTCCTCGTCCAGAAGTGCAAATGAAGTAGACACAAAAAATTAGGTTTTGAGATGAGGTGAAATTAGGGAAAAAGGTTGGAAGTAGGAGAAAAATCCCGGTCCCAAGTGTAAAAAATCCCCCCGCAATTCTGCGGGGCAGGCCCCCTACCCCCTTAAGAAGGGGGAGTCGCACAATTAGGCATTCAACCTGATACTTATACCTCAAAAAAAAATCTTCATAATTAATGTTTAAAAGATGTCAGGATTCGATTCCCCCTTGAAAGGGGGTAAGGGGGATTTCTTAAGGATTTAGACATAAATTATTTTCAAAAATAATAATCCCCCTACCCCCTTAAGAAGGGGGAGTCGCACCAATTGTGATTCAAACAATTATTTTAGACCTACAAAAATCAACTTTAAGAAAAGTGAATTTTGATTTAAATAGTTGAGGAGCTATAGATGCGATTCCCCCTTGAAAGGGGGCAAGGGGGATTTTACAACAAAGCAAAAAAAAACGGCTCCTTTCAGAGCCGTTTTTCCACTATAAACTTATCAAAACTTACTTCGCAAGATCGAATCGATCTAAATTCATCACCTTATTCCAAGCGGCAACGAAGTCCTTCACGAATCGGGCTTTTCCATCCTCGCAAGCATATACTTCTGCATAGGCTCTCAATTCTGTATTTGAACCGAAGATCAAGTCGGCACGGGTACCCGTCCACTTTGGCTCGCCGGTCTTGCGGTCACTTCCTACAAAGACGGTTTCCTTATCGGAAGTCGCTCTCCAGGTAGTTCCCATGTCCAAGACGTTGACGAAGAAATCGTTGGTCAACTGACCAGGTCTTGCAGTGAATACGCCATGCTTGCCTCCGTCCCAGTTGGCACCAAGGGCACGCATACCACCTACCAAAGCAGTCATTTCAGGAGCAGTAAGTGTGAGCAACTGTGCCTTGTCTACCAAAGCTTCCTCTGCCTTCACCACGCAAGACGCACTCATGTAGTTACTAAATCCATCTGCCCAAGGCTTCATCCAAGCGAAAGATTCTACTTCAGTTTCCTCCTGAGTAGCATCCATACGACCTGGTGTAAATGGTACAGTTACGGCATGTCCTGCATCTTTTGCTGCTTTTTCAATGGCGGCAACACCAGCCAAGACGATCAAGTCTGCCAAGGAAATTTTCTTTCCACCAGTTGCGCTCGCATTGAATTTGGTTTGGATACCTTCTAAAGCAGTCAACACCTTATTGAGTTGTGCAGGATTGTTTGCTTCCCAGCTGCGCTGAGGCTCCAAACGAACGCGTGCACCGTTGGCACCTCCTCGGAAGTCTGAACCACGGAACGTGGACGCAGAAGCCCAAGCAGTAGACACCAATTCAGCTACAGTCAAACCAGAAGCCAAAATTTGAGTCTTCAAGGCAGCGATGTCTGCAGCATCTACCAAGGCATGGTTTACTGCAGGGATAGGATCTTGCCAGATCAACGTTTCCGCAGGTACTTCAGGACCTTTGTAACGAGCCTTAGGTCCCATATCACGGTGTGTCAATTTGAACCAAGCTCTAGCGAAGGCATCGGCAAAGTAAGCCGGGTCCTCGTAGAACTTGCGAGACACTTTCTCGTAAGCCGGGTCGAAACGCATGGACAAGTCCGTGGTCAACATAAATGGCTTGTGGAACTTGCCTGGGATGTGTGCATCTGGAATGATGGCTTCGGCATTTACTGCCTCCCACTGCTGTGCTCCAGCAGGGCTGTGTACAAGCTTCCACTCGTATTCAAACAAGAACTTGAAGTAGTCGTGGCCCCACTTGGCAGGGGTAGACGTCCACGCACCTTCCAAACCGGAAGTGATCGTATCTGCACCATGACCTGTACCGTACGTACTGTTCCAACCGGTGCTCATCTCGTGAATAGCGGCTCCAGCAGGCTCAGGACCTACGTATTTCTCTGGGTCGGCAGCACCGTGTGTTTTACCGAAGGTGTGTCCACCAGCGATCAAAGCAACGGTTTCCTCGTCATTCATTGCCATACGGCCGAACGTCTCGCGGATGGCTTTGGCAGCCAAAAGTGGATCTGCCACCTTGTCTGGACCCTCCGGATTGACATAAATCAATCCCATTTCAGTTGCACCTAGCGGATGGGCAAGTGCTTCTGGGTTACGGTGGGAAACCCACTCGTTCTCAGATCCCCAAAAAATATCCTGCTCTGGCTCCCAGATGTCTGGGCGACCTCCACCAAATCCAAAAGTCTTGAAACCCATGGATTCCATGGCTACGTTACCAGTGAGCACCAAAAGATCTGCCCAAGACAATTTCTGTCCGTACTTTTGCTTGATTGGCCAAAGGAGCAAGCGCGCCTTGTCTAGATTGGCATTGTCAGGCCAAGAGTTGAGTGGTGCAAAACGCTGTGCGCCTGTACCTGCACCCCCACGACCATCCTGAACGCGGTAAGTACCGGCATCGTGCCAAGTCATACGCACCATAAATGGACCGTAGTGACCGTAATCTGCTGGCCACCAGTCTTGGGAGGTAGTCAGTACCTTTTCAATGTCTGCTTTTACCTCAGCAAGATTGAGGCTTTCAAATTCCTTAGCGTAGTCAAAGCCTTCTTCCAGAGGGTTGGAGAGAGTAGAATGCTGACGCAAAATGTTTAATTTCAATTGGTTAGGCCACCAATCAACGTTTTGCATGCCCTTGCCTGCTGCTGCAGCCATGGAGCCGTTGTGGAAAGGACATTTTGCGATGTCGCCTCCGTTTTTTCCGTGTGTATCCATTGTATGTATGTTAGTTTATCGAGATAGAATGCGAAGTTAAGAAAAGAAAAATGTATGTAATTATTTTTTCGATTGATAAAAACTATGAGTTATATCAGGAATTAGAGGAGGGCAGGG
This sequence comes from Algoriphagus sp., assembly GCA_044237325.1. Lineage (GTDB taxonomy): Bacteria > Bacteroidota > Bacteroidia > Cytophagales > Cyclobacteriaceae > Algoriphagus. The sequence continues at coordinate 8,138 of JBIIFN010000054.1, read as the reverse complement.
AAATGGTGGTGTTTAAATTAAAAAAAAATTCCCTTGCACTAAAAAATCCCCCCGCAATTCTGCGGGGCAAGCTCCTTGCCCCCTTATTAAGGGGGAGTCGCACCAACTGGACCCCAAACAGAAATTAATAATTCGAAAATCTCCTTTTGTAGTTAATGGTTGAGGAACACTAAGATGTAACTCCCCCTTACAAGGGGGTTGGGGGGATTATTGACTTCTAATTACTTCTTCCTCTTTTGCGCAGCGGTCCACTCCATGATGCTTACTGGGCGACCGTTCAGCAGTACCGGAGAGCCGTCCTTATCAGTACGGGCCACATTGGCGTGGGAATATACCCAAGACCAGTGCCCATTGTAATGAAAATCCTTCCCTCCATAAAAGCCTGTCACGTCGGTCACGTTATCGTAAAGTGACAAATACACGTTCTTCGCACCTGCCTTTTTCATGCGATCGTACAGAGGAAGTACGGTTTCATCAGCCTTGGTCGTCATGTCGTCCTTGGCATGCACAAACCAGATGGGTGTCTGCTTGAGGGATTGCACCTGGGCATCGCTGATAAACTCATTATTGTAGGCAAGCGCGGAGATATAACCCGCCGCAAAGTAGCTCGGGTGCTCCAAAATCAATTTCAAGGACATGTATCCTCCATTAGAGCAGCCTCCCACATAGATGCGGCTTGCGTCCACCTGTGGATTCTTTGCCACAAAATCTTCAATTAAGGCAAATACAGCAGCATTGTAAATGTCATTCACTTTTCCACGCGTCATGCCCTCCCCTGCGTTCATCCAGAAGGTAGGCGTTTGCGGAGCCAAGACGAATGCACCCTCACCAAATAAAGCTTGGATCTCAGGTGAAGCATAGTTGAATGCCTTATTGCCCATGAGCGCGATGGTTGGATCGGAACCTCCCTCTCCTCCACCGTGAAGCCAAATGATCAAGGGTGCCTTAGCGGTTATTTTTTTCGGAGAAAAGGCACCGTAAGTCAAGGTTGTACTTTCATGAGTAAATTTTCCAGAAAGGTCAAATTCATCTACAATGGGACGTACTCGAGCAGATTCCTTGTTCCAGGTTTTTCCTGTTTTCCCATGCACTACAGTAACTCCATAGTCAATCCAAACGTTGGAAGCACCAGAACCCATGCGTAGGTATTGAATACCCGAACCCAGGGGATTTACGGGGCTTACGGCCAATACCAAAGTCAAATGGGGTCCATTTTCCACCCGATTCCCCTTTTCATCCGAGGAATAGGTGTACACCACGGTCCGCTTTCCAGAAGCCTGTGCTGCAGGAATCTCCCCCAAAGAAGTAGCGCGGGTGACGAATACCTCAAAATCTGCTACGGTCGTTTCTTTACTTGCTTTCAGATCGTGTAGTACCACCTTGCTTGCAGCAGGTCCCCAATCAAAGCCCTCCATCACGAGGGTATAGGAACCCGGATTTGCCGCAGGCGTACTCGCCCATAAAAGGGCAGATGACAAAAAGAAACCGATTACTAGCACTAGGAGCTTTTTCATAGGAGTTTGGGTCAAATGTTAACGAGGAGGAATATTCTACAAAAAGCGGACAATCCCATCGAAAATTATGCAGTCGGTGAAAAAACGACTGCAAGGGATCAAATCCTTTGGGCCGACGAATACCTAAAAATAAACAAGCCTGCTCAAATCCGATTGATTTCAGCAGGCTTGGAAAGAAAAGTCTTGTGTAGTCTAGTGTATGATGCTGGGCTTATTCGTAGCGCAAGGATTCAATCGGATCGAGTTTGCTTGCCTTGTAGGCAGGAATGTACCCTGCAACCAAGCCCACCACGATACATATACCGAAGGAGATAATCATCCAAAGCCAAGGCACCAAAAATCCTCCTGGGCCAATAAAGTTGGCGATCACGTTACCAATCAAAATACCTAGCACCATGCCCGCAAGCCCGCCAATGAGGCAAATGGTAATTGCTTCAATCAAAAACTGCTGCCGTATCCGTAGGGGTGTTGCTCCCAAAGCCTTGCGTATGCCTATTTCTCGAGTGCGCTCCGTTACCGACACCAGCATGATGTTCATCAAGCCAATAGAGGCTCCCAGCAGGGTTATGAAGCCGATGCCAAAACCTCCGATACGTAGGTAGCCGGCCACTTCTTCCAAGCTTTCTGCAACTGACTCACTTTTGGCCAACTCAAACGAATCTCCTTGGGCTACCCGGTCCTGGCGAATTTTGCGCATGATGCCTGTTGCTTGCCCCATCTCGTAATCAATCTTTCCCGGATCGGAGGCCACACCTGTGATACGGTAGCTGAAGCTTCCTCTCAAATCAAGGCGGGCAGCATTGTCAATAGGAATCAATATTTGGCGATCAGCCCCTTGGTCCTGCCCTACTCCTCCTTGCTTATCGAGCACCCCGATGATGGTGTAAGGCCTTCCAAAGATGGTGATGGATTCGTTTAGGGCCTCTTCACTGTCGGTAAACAAGGTTTCTTCCAATTCCTTACCGATGATGGCCACGTTATTGCCATAGCGAACCTCCACTTGAGAAAAATTACGGCCTTCCAACAATTTCATCGCTTTGATGGCTATGTAGTTTTCATCGCCACCGCGAATACGAATGTTGGGGTTGGTCTTTTTGGATCCTCTTTTGATCTCTGCGATACCAGAAACGGTGGTAAATACGGTGGAAATGCCAATTGCGGCATATTCCTCTTTGAAACTTTGGGCTTCCCTAAAGGTGATTGGCGGATAGGTTTTCTCGGTTTTTCCCTCTTGTACAACCCGCCCTCCATTGGAGCCGCTGTTGCGAATGTCGAAGGAATTGGCCCCTAAGCCAGCAAAGCTCTCGGCGATTTGCGCCTTTATCCCATCAATTGCGGTGAGCATACCCACCAATGAGGATATCCCGATGGCAATGATGGCTCCTGTAAGGACTGTTCGTAGCAGGTGAACCTTCACTGAAGTCAAGGCTTCGCGGACATTTTCGATCAAATTCATGGATTGTTCATTTTGGAACAGCTAGCGTAGAAATTTTCGCTAATTGACCTTAAGTATATGTAAAAATGCGAATTCAATGCAAGTTACAGCGGATTTTTGAGCAGAACGAAAATTTGGCTCATTTTTTAAACTACAAGGCACAAGCCTTTTTCACGCAAAGAAGAGGACCAAAAAAAATAGCGCCTTTGCGCCATTGCGTGAACAAAAAAAAGAATGTCTCCCCGTCCGCCGCGGCGGACTGGACAGGCAGCAAAGAAGGGAAGCCGCGAAGATCAATACCCCTTTGCGGCTTTGCTTCTCTGCGCCTTTGCGTGAACAAAAAAAAAGAATGTCTCCCCGACCGCCGCGGCGGACTGGACAGGCAGCAAAGAAGGGAAGCCGCAAAGAAAATACCCCTTTGCGGCTTGGTTCCTTTGCGAGAGATTAATAAAAAAACTCTAGCAAAGGAAGATAGCCTTTAGCAACTAGGACTCTTCTTTTTTCGCGCAAAGGCGCAGAGACCTGCCTGCGGAAGGCAGGCGCAAAGAAATTTACTAGTAAGTGAACTTGCCAACCTTCCGCAGGCAGGGTTCCTTGCTCTTGAGACGTCTTGATACTTGATACCTGCTACTTGCCTGCCTGCCGGCAGACAGGATACTTTTTTTCAATGTCGAATGTCCAACGCTGATTGCTGAATTTTGAAGTGGGGGCAATTACTTGGTACATGGTACTTTGTACCTGGTACATTTAATCAAACAAATACCAACTAATCCCAAGATCCAAGAACGACCGGTATCCGGTGTAGTCTGGCGTGACGAAATAGCCTTCCTGAGCCATCAAGCCAGCATTTAGGTGGTTGTACTTCACCAAGACCCGGGTACGGTTGATTCTGAAATCCAGGAATAAATCCAACACAGGATAGCCCTTCACCTCAAAATTGTCTTGCAGGTGAAACTGCTGCAGAGAAGGCTGATAGGCGTCAGCGAAGAAAGAAGAGCGGAAACGCACATCCATCCCCATCTGCACATACACATTATCGTCAAAAAGTGGCCCATCAAAGTAAAACCGTGTATTTGAGTACCATGCAGGAATTCGCATTACATCGGCAGACTCGCCCGTTATCCGGGTATAGATAAGCTCTGAATCTACTTTGAATTTCTTGCCGAGAGGTAGCGAGGCCTTCACAGACGGCATCATCAAGAAAATCTGCCCTGCTGCCTGTTGTGCAGTGATATCGGTTCCCAAATAGACATAATTATTGGTTCTGGTCAGCGTCAAACTGGGGCGTAACTGGATTTTTTCCAGCGGAACTTTCACCGTGCCTTTGATCTGGTCAACCCCAATATCCTTGAAGTCATTTTCCCACTCCCGGTGATTGCCTCGGTAGGTTTGAAACAATAAATTGGGTTTGTATAGCGACTTCGTGTAGTCCACATCCAACCAAGGGGAAATAAATAGCCCGTGCAATCTAAAGTTGCCGGGCAGCAAATACTCCCCGTCGGCCTGCAGTTGCCAGGTTTCGGAAAGCTTGCCAATCAACTCTCCCCCTACATATACCTCGGTAAAACTCCGCGTTGCATCCGTCAGCTGCGGAGTCCAGCGGTTGCCGTTGCGCAACTTCGCATAGGTATTGTAATAGAAGCCTTTATAGGTGCCTTTGATGCCAAGCTCGTTTCTCCACTCCGCAAAGTCATTTCTGTTTTGGGTACTGTCGGGACTTATCAAGCGCTCCTTCGGAAAAAATAAACCATCCGGACCGCTAAGCAAGGATTCAAACACCAGGCCTTGGTTTTTGCGATCAAGCACATGGTAAAACTGCAGGCCATTGCCAAGCTTAAACTCTTGGTACAGGTGATACTCCTGCCGCATCTCTCGGGCGCGAGACTCCTTCAGCCACACCTTGGCGTCTTCATAGGTGAAGTAAAGTGAGCTAGGATCAACAGATGTGGGAACGATGCCCCCAATCTCATTGACCACATGCTTCATGCGAGAAAAAGATCCTAGGAGCCAGTAACGGCCATTTTCAGAGCGGTAGTTGGTGTGTAGCGCATAGGCATTTTGGACCACCATATTATCCTCTCGTTTGGAGGGATTGAGCGTCTTGCGCACCCGTAAAGTGGAAAAATCAAAGCCAATATTCCAGCGTGGATTTACGTTACGTGCAAAAGACAGATCGAGCATATTCCGGTGTCCTCCACCAAAAAAGGCTGCCATTTCCGTAAAGGGCGATTTGGAATCGTAATACTTTCGGGAGGAAGGGTCTTTGAAATACAAGTCGTAGGCATCAAAGCCCGAGCTGAGGCCGATTACTTCAGGAAGCTGATAAAATACCGGCTTCGCTGCACTACCGATATTACCCAAGTCCTGGTACTTCCAGCCCGACTTGGCCACCGGGTCGTAGTTGTGAAAATTATTGAGCAGTGTATCCACCTCATAAAGCACAAGGCTATTGCGCTTGATGGCCTGCTCGTAGAAATAAAGGGTGGTTTTGGGTCCATACACCTGCTTAGTACTATCGTCGAGTAGGGTGCGGCGTCCTTCTTGATCCTCTAGGTCTTTGGGATCTATGAGTTGCTTAGCGGGACGAGCAGCAGCTGGATTACCCGAGTTTACAGGTTGCGCTGGACGGGGAAGAGGGCGCTGCCCAAAAGCAGCTTGTGCAAGGACTAGGGAAAAGAATACCGAAAGACTGAGGAGCTTCCTGATCACGGGTGAAGAAGGTTTTTTCGTAGCCTTTGAAGCAGCCGCTCTTCCTGGCTGGGTTCGAGCGCTACTTGTATGGGCAGGGCAAAAATCGAAATTTTCGACCACATTTCAGTTGCGGCGAGGGTTTTAAGTTTCACCGCATCCTTTTCCGTGGTGAGTAGCACTATATTTTCCCCTTTTTTCTGGCCAAAAACGGCCAAAATTCGAACTGCATCTTCGGCACGATAGGCATTATGATCCGGAAAAGAAAAAGTATCGACTACGGCATACTGTTGCTTGCAATAGTCCAAAAATGGCGCATTATCCGCTAATCCCGCAAGGGCAACGACTGCTTTAAATTCTGTTTGGCTAGGACCAGCTACTTGGTAGGGCTTGCCGTAGCGAAGGGATGAGAAGAAAAGTTCTGTGGTAGGATTTAAGTAGGGTGCTAGCTCCTCGGCTAACTTGTTTTTTACAGCCTGACTCAGTTCGGCCGGACACTTGGTTACCACTACCACATCGGCACGCTTGGCACCAGACCTAGACTCCCGAAGTCTACCCATGGGCAGTAAGTAATCTTTAGAGAATGGGGTACTATAAGGTGTCAATACGATCCGGAAATCGGAGTTTAGTTTTCGGTGTTGAAAAGCATCGTCCAAAACGAGAAGTTGTAGGTCAGGCCGGTATTGCTTGATTTTTTGCGTAGCGCCTACCCTATCCTCTCCAACAAAAACAGGGATTTCTCCCTTGAAATGCGTGAAAACTTGCAAAGGCTCATCGCCTACTTCGGCTGCTGTACTCGTTGGGAGCACTTGGATAAATCCTTGGGTTTTGCGTCCATAGCCTCTACTAAGGGTACCCAGTGCTACCTCGTTGCGGAGCTTACGTACCAAAAATTCTACAAAAGGAGTTTTGCCTGTTCCACCTACCGAAAGATTGCCCACGACAAGCGTAGGAATGGGCGATTTCTGGCTACGGATCAGTCCTCGGTCAAACAGGAAGTTTCGTGCCGCAGTAATCCCATGAAATAGAAAAGCTGCCGGAGCAAGAAGGTAGGCGTACCAAGGCATTGAATAGAATTGCTATTTTTGTTCAAATTAACGAAAAAATGGGATACCTAATTCAGGATATACTTTCCTTTCTCGACCAAGTTGCCCCACCGGCCTACCAGGAGTCTTTTGACAACGCCACGCTGATTTGCGGGGACCGAAACTGGGAGTTGACCGGGGTAGTTTGCACGCTGGACTGTACAGAAACCGTCGTGGAAGAGGCCATTGGGTTGGGTGCCAACCTGATTGTGGCCCATCACCCCATCGTTTTTAAGGGCTTAAAAAGCCTAACCGGCAAAACCTACGTTGAGCGCACCCTCATAAAGGCCATCCAAGCGAATGTGGCCATTTTTGCCATCCACACCAACTTGGATCACGTGGCCAACGGTGTCAACAAAAGGATATCAGATCGTCTTCAGTTAGGCAAGACCCGCATCCTGCAACCCAAGAAACAACTCTTAACAAACCTTGTATTTTTTGTTCCAACAGCTGCCAAAAACCAAGTGCTTGAAGCCGTATTTCAGGCAGGAGCAGGTCGGATTGGGGAATACAGCGATTGTGCTTTTTCCTCAGCAGGCTTAGGGCAGTTTACTCCTTCGGAAAAAGCCAATCCAACCCTCGGGCAGCAGGGCCTTCCTCACGAGGAAGCCGAATTGCGCGTGGAAGTCATTTTACCCAGTCACCTGAGCGGCAAAGTACTATCTGCCTTGAAAGCGGCCCATCCCTACGAGGAAGTGGCCTATTACTTGAGTAATCTGGAAAATGAAAACCAAGAAGTTGGCGCCGGTATGATCGGTGAATTGGCCCAGCCGATGACAGAGGAAGCATTTTTCAGTCACCTGAAGGCAAGCATGAACCTTACCGTGATTAAGACTAGCCAGCTAACCAACAAGCCCATTCAACGGGTAGCTGTTTGTGGTGGTGCGGGAATTTTTCTACTTGGAGATGCCAAGCGAGCTGGTGCAGACGTGTTCATTACATCAGACGTGAAATACCACGAATTTTTTGATGCAGATGGGGCGCTGATCCTCTGTGACATCGGGCATTACGAGAGTGAAATTTTCACAAAAGATTTACTTGCCGAAGAATTGTCACAAAATTTTCCTAATATTGCACTCTATTTGTCAAAAGTAGTTACAAATCCCACATCCTACCGATAGTTCATGGAAAGTACAGTAGCACAAAAACTCGAAGCTATCTACACCCTTCAACTTACTGATTCAAGGCTTGACGCCATCGTAAAAGTAAGAGGTGCCCTCCCAGAAGAAGTGCAAGACCTCGAAGACGAAATAGCAGGCTACGAGACGCGACTAAGCAAATTCAGCAGAGAAATCGAAGGATTTGACGAAGACATTAAGAAGTACAAAGACGGCATCAAAGAATCTGAGAAGCTGGGCAAAAAGTACCAGGAGCAGCAGATGAACGTACGCAACAATCGTGAGTACGACGCGATTA
>JBIIFN010000194.1:0-3837 GCA_044237325.1 Algoriphagus sp. | reverse complement strand
AAGATGCTACCCTCTCCTGCCTTCCCTTGGCGGAGCTCCCCGAGAGCCGTGTCATTGGTGGAGTGACAGTCTGGCAGGAAATGAATATCTTTTCCCAAGAAAAGCGTGTTGGCAAGAATTTTATACATTCGTTATTACTTCGGAATCCAAAGGTACCGAAGGCTATCTTTAAATCAATAGTATGACAGCAGAACAGCTGAGTAAGGTCATTGCCAAAGGAATGGAGGAAAAAAAAGCCACAGACATTTTGGTCATGGACCTGCGGTCAGTAAAAGACACCGTGACCGATTTTTTTGTGATTTGTTCGGGCAATTCCGACACCCAACTAGAGGCCATATCCAAGTCCATTGAAGAGCAAGTACACAAATCAGGGGACTCCTCTGCATGGAGTGTCGAGGGCAGAACCAATGGTCAATGGATTCTGATGGACTACGTTAATGTCGTTGCCCACTTATTTTTGGCGGATAAAAGAGAGTTTTATGGTTTGGAAGACTTGTGGGGCGACGCAAAAACTACCCGCATTTCCTGAACTTTTGAATGAACTTTCGAGTAATAAATCTGTTTTAGTACCAAACCCAGCACTACATACAAAGCGATGAGCGAAAAAAATAAAAACAAAAGCTTCACCCCTAAGGCACCCCAAAAACCTAATTTTCAACTTTGGATAATTGTGGCGGCAGTGACTGTACTCCTTGGGCTCACTTGGGTGCAGCAACGAGGATCGGTCATCGATATCACCCAAAAGCGATTTGAAGACATTTATACTGCAGGCGATGTAGCCAAAGTGGTCATCGTGCGCAATATGAACCGGGTGGATGTGACGCTAAAGCCAAAGGCCCTACAGAATGCCAAATACAAAACTGAGCTAGAGGCTAACTCTTCCTTTTTCAATCCTGAGGGCCCTCATTATTCCCTACAGGTAACCACTACCGATAAATTTCAAGAGGACTTCCAGGGCTTAGAAGAGAAAATGCCTGTAGGAACCGAAAAAATCGGCTTCTCAGTCATCAACGAAGAAAACTGGAGTAGCTACTTCGGCAGCTTTGGATTCATGATTCTGCTGTTTGTTTTATTCTGGTTTATGATGCGCCGCATGTCTGGCGGTGCAGGGCCTGGAGGACAAATCTTCAACGTAGGGAAGTCCAAAGCCTTACTTTTCGATGCTGACAACAAGGTGAAAATCACATTTGACAATGTGGCAGGCCTGGACGAAGCCAAAGTTGAAATTCAAGAAATCGTAGAATTCCTAAAGAATCCTTCCAAATTCACCAAGCTTGGTGGCAAAATCCCGAAAGGTGCTTTGCTGGTTGGCCCTCCAGGAACTGGAAAAACCCTACTTGCCAAGGCAGTCGCCGGAGAAGCAGGTGTACCCTTCTTCACCCTTTCAGGTTCTGATTTCGTAGAAATGTTTGTGGGTGTCGGCGCTGCTCGTGTGCGTGACCTCTTCAAACAAGCAAAAGAAAAAGCGCCTTGTATCATCTTCATTGACGAAATCGACGCCATCGGTAGGTCACGAGGTAAAGGACAAATGCCCGGCTCCAACGACGAACGTGAAAACACCCTCAACTCCCTTCTTGTGGAGATGGATGGCTTTGGCACTGACTCTGGTGTTATTGTCCTGGCGGCGACCAACCGTCCCGACGTATTGGATAGCGCCTTGCTAAGACCAGGACGTTTTGACCGTCAGATCTCCATTGACAAGCCAGACATCGTGGGTAGAGAAGCCATCTTCAAGGTGCACCTCAAGCCTATCAAAACCATCGCTGAAGTAGATCCCAAGAAATTGGCTGCTCAAACTCCTGGCTTTGCCGGTGCAGAGATTGCCAACGTATGTAACGAAGCTGCCTTGATTGCCGCGCGAAGAAATAAGGAAGCGGTGGACATGCAGGATTTCCAAGAGGCCATAGATCGTGTGATCGGTGGATTAGAAAAGAAAACTAAAATCATCTCTCCCGAGGAAAAGAAAATTGTGGCCTACCACGAAGCCGGTCACGCTGTTGCAGGCTGGTACTTGGAGCATGCCGACCCCTTGGTCAAGGTGTCTATCGTTCCCCGGGGCATCGCTGCCCTAGGTTACGCACAGTACCTACCTAAGGAGCAGTTTCTCTACCAAACCGAGCAGCTCATCGATGAGATGTGCATGACACTGGGTGGTAGAGCTGCCGAAGAAATCATTTTTGGTAAAATCTCTACAGGCGCACTCAGCGACTTGGAGCGAATCACCAAAATGGCCTACTCCATGGTGTCCGTGTACGGCATGAACGAAAAATTGGGCAACGTCTCTTTCTACGACAGCAAGAGTGACGGCTACAAGATGACCAAGCCTTACTCTGAAGCTACGGCCGAAATGATTGATCAGGAAGTAAGTAAGTTGATTCAAACTGCCTATACCCGCGTGTTGGACTTGTTGCGCAAGCACCAAGTTGAACTCGAGATCTTAGCCAAGGAACTACTAGAAAAGGAAATCTTGTTCCAGGCAGATTTGGAAAGACTCATCGGAAAGCGTCCTTTTGAGAAGGAAACGACCTACCAGGCCTATACCAACAAAAAAGATGTGCCTCCTGCAGGAGAAACAGCCGAAACCGAACCTTTAGTGGCAGACGCGGCTGCTACTGCAGAAACACCTACATCAACAGAAGCTCCTGTGGTGGCAGAAGAAAACGCTACTACAGAAACACCTCCAGCGGAAGAAAAAACAGACGCTTAAGCAGCAAAGCCCCGCAGGTGCGGGGCTTTTTTTTGATTTTGAACTGCCTCCCCTATCTTTAGCCCATGCAATCTCCTCCATTGGACTTTCCACTTCAAGGCAAAAAGCTGTTCTTCGCCTCAGACTTTCACTTGGGCGCACCTTCCTTTTCTGAAAGTAAGATCAGGGAGAAACGCATCATCGCCTGGCTAGATCATATTGCAGACGAGGCTGCAGCTATTTTTTTAGTGGGTGACTTGTTTGACTTTTGGTTTGAATACAAGGAAGTCGTTCCAAAGGGTTACCTCCCATTTCTTGCCAAGATCTCTCAACTGCGGGATAGAGGCATCCCGATCCTATTTTTTACTGGAAATCACGACCTGTGGATGAAAGAATACTTCACCCAGGAACTGGGCATTCCCGTCTACCACCACCCTATTGAGCTTCGTGTTGCAGGAAAAAAAATCCTCGTAGGACATGGCGATGGCCTAGGTCCGGGTGATGACACCTACAAAGTGTTAAAGAAGGTATTTACCCATCCGCTGGCACAGTGGCTCTTTGGATGGTTGCATCCGGACATTGGCGTTCGCTTAGCCAAGGCTTGGTCAAGCAATAGCCGGATTAGTAACAATAGCAAAAATGAACAACAGTTTCTCGGCACAGACGAATGGCTCTGGGCCTATTGCAAGGAGCTCGAGCAATCTGCTCCACACGACTATTACATCTTTGGGCACCGCCACTTGCCTCTTCGCCTTTCCGTAGGTGAAAAAGCAACCTACTTCAACCTGGGGGAATGGGTTAGCCAAAATACCTACCTAGAACTAAGTGAGGACGGAGCAAACCTACTCGAGTTTACGACGAATCCTTCCCCTCATGGAATCCTTTTCCCCTCCGACGCCCTAAGGTAGCCGCAAAAAAGGCCCAGATACAACCAAAAAGGCTCTCCAAAACGAATTTGGAGAGCCTTTTTTACTTTCATTGTATCGGCACTAGCTTAATTTAAGCTACCCGAAGAAGCAAGGGACGAAAATTAAGCGATAGAGACTAATTCGATATCGAAAATCAAGTCTTGGCCTGCCAATTCATGGTTGGCATCAAGCGTGATCTTCTCCTCGTCCATATCCACAAGCGTCACAGGCATGGGCTGCCCT
>JBIIFN010000053.1:0-13802 GCA_044237325.1 Algoriphagus sp. | reverse complement strand
GGAAAGTGCGGAGCGCCCACTCTCCTCGTGGTCTACCACCTTTACTTCATAACCTAGCTTTTTGAGTAAGGAAATGGCCTTGATGCCAATCTGCGTATCGTTGAAGTTGGTAAACTCGTCCACGAAAAAGTAGACTGTCTTGATCATTTTGGGAGGGCCCGGCAAAATGGCGTAGTTGTTCTTGTACCATGCCCGCAAGCTGACAGAACTGAGTTCAGGCAAATTGCGGTTGGGAGCCACGTTCAATGCAGCCTTTAGCAATCCTCCGGTGAGCGAGTTGGTTAGGAGAAAGTTGGTTACCGCAGGCACAAGGGAACCCAGTCGATTCAACTCGTTGATGTAGGCAAAGGCCCTGGAGCGTAGGGGTACACCGTGGGTTTTCTGGTATTGGTAGAGAAACTCCGCCTTCATGCTCGACATGTCCACGTTGGACGGACACTCGGAAGTACAGCCTTTGCAGCTCAGGCAGAGGTCAAGAGCTTCTTTTATTTCCGGGTGGTCAAAGGCATTTTCTTTTTTATCAAGCGTCAAAAACTCGCGTAGTGTATTGGCTCTTCCCCGTACCGAATCGCGCTCGTTGCGCGTAGCCATGAAGGAAGGGCACATAGTGCCACCCGATCCTGGGAGTTTGCGGCAATCGCCCGAGCCATTGCATTTTTCTGCTAATCTCAGGATGCCACCCACCGCGGAAAAGTCGATCACCGTCTCCGGATCAGGCGTATGCATGCCTACCTCGTAGCGGAGAAACTGGTTCATGGGTGCCGCGTCAACGATTTTTCCTGGGTTGAAAATATTTTTCGGGTCCCAGGTATACTTGATGCGTCTAAATAACTGGTAGTTTTTCTCCCCTACCATCAATGGGATAAACGCAGCACGCACGCGTCCGTCGCCATGCTCTCCGGAGAGGGAGCCCTGGTATTTTTTAACCAGCTTGGCCGAAGCGAGAGAAATTTGATAAAACTCCTCCAAGTCTTCTGCTTTTTTCAAATCTAGGATGGGGCGCATGTGAATCTCGCCCGCTCCCGCATGGGCATAGTGCACTGGATGCTGGCCAAACTCTTCCAAGATGGCATCCAACTCCGCGATATAGTCCGCCAAGTCTTCGATATCTACCGCAGTGTCTTCGATGCAAGCCACGGCTTTCGGGTCTCCGGAAATATTTCCCAAGAGGCCCAACCCTGCTGCTCGGAGCGCCCAGGCTGCAGCTACCTTTTCTGGTTCAATGATGGGATAGGCATAGCCTAATCCTGCTTTTTTCAAGTCGGCAACCAGGGCTTCACCCTTCGCTAAGGCCTCCTCTAGCGAAGTACCTTTAAACTCAATCATTAAGATCGCCTTGGGGTCTCCCTCCACGAAATAGCGATTTTGGGAGTAGGTGATGCTTTCCTTGGTACAGTCTAGGATGATTTTGTCCATCAGTTCCACTGCCGTCACCTCGTGCTTCATGGCCACTTGGGCAGACTTCATACTTTCGTGAATGCTCTCAAAATGCGCCGCCCCGACGATTTCTATTGGATCGGGAAGTGGATCGAGGCTCAGCTTGATTTCGGTGGTGAATGCCAAGGTTCCTTCCGAACCCGAAAGCAGCTTACAAAAATTGAATTTGTCTGTTCCCTCGAAAGGAAAAGACTTCAGTAGCTCGTCAACGGCATAGCCGGTGTTGCGGCGGTGAATAGTCTTTTTGGGAAACTGGGCATGAATCTCCGCGCGAACTTCAGGAGTCCCAAGTTCTTCGAGTGCTTGGCGATACAGTAGCCCTTCTAGGTCTTTCTGGCCACATTTTCGATGAAATTCTTCTGGGGAGAGGTCTCGAAAAACTACTTTCTTGCCATCACTGAGGATGGTATTAAGTGAAATGACTTTGTCGCGCGTCACTCCATACACGATGGAAGTAGTGCCCGAGGAATTGTTGCCCACCATACCCCCGATCATGGCTCGGTTGGCTGTTGAGGTGATGGGAGAGAAAAATAGCCCATGGGGCTTCAGGTAGCGGTTGAGTTCATCGCGCACCACACCCGGCTGTACGCGCACCCAGCGCTCTTCTTTGTTAAACTCGATGATCTGTGTAAAATGAGTGGAAACGTCAACCACGATGCCATTGCCCACACATTGACCAGCCAGGGAAGTTCCTGCTGTTCTCGGGATCAGTGATGTGCCATTCTCAGTTGCAAATTGAATCAGCTTCTGCAAGTCTTTCTCCGTCTTGGGAAATGCCACAGCCAAGGGGAGCTCGCGATACACCGACGCATCGGTGGCATAGAGGGTTTTGGTGAGGGCATCCCATTGGAGTCTTCCTTCCAATTGGCTTGCTAAAGTTTCTAAAAAAGGAATCAGGTTGGGCTGGTCTGAAAGCATAGCCAAAATTAGCGTTCTGGCGCAAATTTATAGGTACAAAAAAAATAAAAATCTGCACTTTTGGCAGTACAAAACCCACAGGCTACTAAGTCTGTTGGCCTAGCGTCTTGTCGGGAACATGTGAGTCAAACTTGATGGAATTAGGTAAACGGCGAATCCTTTTCCTTGGCCATTTTATTATACACGATGCCGTCCAGGATTCCTGGGATCCATTTGTTTAAAAACACGGCCAACTTTCCCTGAGCAGTCAACACTAAATCTCGTTTTCTGCTAGTGGTAGCCCGAAGAATGTGGGTCGCCACTTCTTCTGAAGTCATCATCTTAGATTCATCGCGGGGAGATTCTCCTTGGGAAGCTCCGTCCGCAGTCAAGGCGGTATTGCGGATGTTGGATGCGGTAAATCCTGGGGCTACCACGAGCACATGAACCCCTTTTTTCATGACCTCGGTACGCAAGGACTCAAAAAATCCATTCATGGCATACTTACTCGCCGTGTAAGCGGTGCGGGCGGGTGTACCCCGATACCCATTGATAGAGGAAATCCCAATAATAGAGCCCTTGGAGGCAAGGATGGCGGGTAGGCAATACTTGGTAGCATAGACGGTTCCCCAGAAATTGGTGTCCATTACCCGACGAAAAACATCCAAATCCAAGTCCTGAAACAAGGCACGCATGGAAATGCCTGCATTATTGATGAGAATATCGAGTTGCCCATAGTGAGCGAGCGCCTCAGTTGCCATCCGTGCATTGTCCTGTTCCGAAGCAGCATCAGCTAAGATCGCCAGTACCGGAATTTGTTTACCACGCAGGCGAGCGGCACTTTCTTCGAGCTTTTGGGCATTCCTTCCCGTAATCACCAACTTGGCTCCTTCGGCTCCAAAGGCAGCAGCACAGGCTTCCC
This sequence comes from Algoriphagus sp., assembly GCA_044237325.1. GTDB lineage: Bacteria > Bacteroidota > Bacteroidia > Cytophagales > Cyclobacteriaceae > Algoriphagus. Next base: position 10,546 of record JBIIFN010000053.1, on the reverse strand, counting down.
CTATGCCAGAGGTGGCTCCTGTGACCAAGACAACTTTATCTTTAAACTTCATACGCGTGCATTTGTGCCTAAAGATAGGGAAAGGAGGAGAAAGGAGAAGCGCAGGAAAAGCAATCTTAAGCAGCAAGCTTTCCTGCGAGGTAAAACAAAAAAGGAAAACCGAACCTCCCCCTTTTTTTCTAATTTTACCCCCATGTCGAGAAAAATGAAACACAAGGTCATCACCAACCTGTTGATCGAGCGAATTGCAACCGAAGGAAAATGCTTGGGTTACCACGAAGGAAAGGTGGTCTTTGTCTCCAAAGTTGCCCCTGGCGATGTGGTAGACGTACGGATCACCAAGGGAAAAAGCTCCTTCATGGAAGGGGAAGTGGTGCACGTGCACAGCTACGCAAAAGAGCGCGTGGAACCTTTTTGTGCACATTTTGGCACCTGTGGGGGATGCAAGTGGCAGCACATCACCTACGAACTCCAAAAAGACTATAAGCGACAGCAGGTTGTGGATCAATTTGAACGAATAGCCAAAGTGCCCATCCCCGAGGTGGCTCCCCTACTCGGCTCGGCCAACACCCAGTACTACCGCAACAAGCTGGATTTCACTTTTTCCAATTCTCGTTGGTTGACCCGTGAAGAGATCGATTCGGCACAAGAATTTGAGCGCAATGCGCTTGGCTTTCACATCCCAAAGATGTTTGACAAGATCATCGATATCGACCATTGCTACCTGCAAGGAGGGATTTCCAATGCCGTGCGGAATGAATTACGCCAGTTTGCCCGTAAAGAAGGGCTTACCTTCTACGACATTCGCAACCAGGTAGGGCTACTCAGAAACCTCATCATACGGTCTACCAGTACCGATCAAACGATGGTGATTGTTCAGTTTGGAGAAAATGACCCGGGGTCAATTTCAAAAGTGATGGACTTTTTGAAGGGTCGTTTCACTGAAATCACCTCCCTACTTTACGTGATCAATACAAAAGGCAACGAGACCTTTCATGACCTTGACTTGGTTACTTTTGCAGGCCTCCCCTATATCGAGGAGCAAATGGAAGGCTTACGATTCCGAATTGGGCCTAAGTCTTTTTACCAGACCAACTCCGACCAAGCCTACGAATTGTACAAGGTAGTGCGTGATCAGGCCCAACTAAAAGGCCACGAAGTGGTATATGACCTGTACACAGGCACAGGCACGATTGCCAATTTTGTAGCGAAGCAGGCCAAGCAGGTGATTGGAGTGGAATATGTGGAAGCGGCCATTGAAGATGCCAAACTCAATTCCCAGTTGAACGGAATTGAAAACACCCTCTTTTATGCCGGGGACATGAAGGATATCCTGAACGATGAATTTATGGCAACCCATGCCAAGCCAGACTTGATCATCACCGATCCTCCACGCGCAGGAATGGACGAAAAAGTCGTTCAAATGTTGCTCAGGATTGCTGCCCCTGTGATTGTCTACGTTTCCTGCAACCCCGCCACCCAAGCACGCGACCTCGCCCTACTGGATGAGCGCTATGTGGTGGAACAAATCCAGCCTGTGGACATGTTTCCCCAAACTTACCACGTCGAAAACGTTGTCCGCCTAACCCTCAAGCCATGATCTCTGATTTCAACGATCCCGAATTAAGTGGGAAATACTTAGGCACCATCACCAGCGACTTCATCAAGGTCTGTGACCTCCTCAAGGAAGCTTCTTATCAGGTACGCACGCAAGGATTCTCTGCCTACCCCATCTTTCCGATCTCCAAGGAGATGCAGCCTATCGGCAAAATCTTTATCGGCAAAGCAGAAAAAGATCTGGACTGGAACTACTTCATCACCTACGTGGATGAGTTTGTGCAACGTACCCTGATCGCAGAAGAAGCACTCGAAGACTTCACCAAAAACTACAAGGACCCCGACGAATTCTGTTGCTTATTTGTGATGGATGGAGCCTTCACCAGCTTTGTATACATCCCCTACCCGACGGATTAATACTGCTCCAATTTACTTGAGTTAAAACTATATGAATAGTTATGAATCAATTTTTTAAATCAAATTACTTCGAGTATTTTATATAAAATAATTTGCTTCAAAACACCCGATTTAGCTAGTAAATAGCACCTATTTTTCTCCCACATGTCCACCCACATCCTCCTTCAGTTAGCCAAGGCAGTCGTGCATTTTCGAGGAGAAAAGCTTGGGATGGAACTCAACTTCACTTGGAAGCAAAGGGAACATTGGGCAGTGTATGGGGATTCTGGAAAGTCCTTAACGGGATTATTGGAAACTCTCCTTGGGAAGACTTTGCTGGCACAAGGAAGCCTAGAAACACCCTTTGCGAGAGATTATACCGAGCAACAAAGTCAAGCAGGCAAAGTGCATAGTTTCCGAGACTTGATCGCTCTGGTCTCCCAAGATTACCCCATCCGAAATAAGGCAGGCCTACAAAACTTCTACTACCAACAGCGCTTCAATAGTGCCGATGTCAACGACACGATCACGGTTGGCAGTTACCTCCAATCCATTCACGCCACGCGGAAGGGACCCTGGACGGTTGAAAAGGTTGCCCAACTCTTGCGACTACATCACCTTTTCGATGCATCTCTATTGATGCTATCCAATGGCGAAACGCGCAGGCTATCTCTGGCAGCAGGACTTTTGCGACAGCCCCTGCTCTACTTGATGGATCAGCCCCTCACCGGATTGGATCAAGAAAGCCGGGCGGCCTTTGGGGATTTCTTAGGTGCCTGCCTTCAGGCCAACATCCACGTACTACTTACAACCACCTCCTCGGAGATTCCGGCACAAATCACCCATATCGCCTATTTGAAGGATTCGGAAGGACTAAAAACCTGGGACCGTACCCAGTATGATCCACAAACTAGGCCTACGCCAATCTATTCCTTGGACCTATCCCCAGTCCTACCTATCCTTTCCACCTACTCGGTTTATTCCGGGCCTGTGGTAAGCCTGGAAGAAGTTTCGATACGCTATGGAAATACTCTCATCCTAGATCGGCTCAACTGGACCATTCAATCCGGAGAGCGCTGGAGGTTGAGTGGAAAAAATGGAAGCGGAAAATCAACCTTGATCAGCCTCCTTATCGGAGAAAATCCACAGGCCTATTCTCAGAATTTCTCCCTATTTGGAAGAAAAAGGGGTTCTGGAGAGAGCATCTGGGAACTCAAGAAGCCCATCGGATTTGTAGCGCCTGAACTCAGCCGCTACTTTCCTCGAAACCAGAGCCTGAGAAAGGTGATCCTATCCGGGCTTTTCGATACCCTGGGGCAATTCAAATCAGTAACTCCCGAACAAAAAACCTTGGCATTTGCTTGGATGGAAGCATTTCAACTCCAAGGCTTGGCAGACAAATACTTTTATGAATTATCCTTAGCGCAACAGCGCTGGGCCTTACTTGCACGTGCGCTGATCAAAAAACCACAGCTCTTGATCCTAGACGAGGCTTCCCAGGGCTTGGACGAACAGCAGCGAGACCTGTTTAGAAACACGCTACAGGATCTCTTATTGAGAATTCCTACTGCAGTCATCTACGTGAGCCACTACGAGGAGGATGTTCCGCCTTGTGTCAACTTGGAATTGGCCCTATCCTAAATCCTAAGAGTAGAAACACCACCAAACTGATAATCCCCGCCAGCTATGGAAAAAGTAGCAGGATACCAGCAATTCTTCTTATTTTCCTTCTCAATGCGATCATTATGGCAAGCAGAAGAACTTTTCTCCATCACCTTGGGCTAGGATTAAGCCTTCCTGGATTGGCGGCATTTGCCCTTCCCACTACCTCAAGAACTTCCTTTCCCTCCCCAAACCTAGAAGAGGAAGCCTACTGGAAAGCCATTCGCCAGCAATTTCCGCTTCAGAATAACCGCACCTACCTCAACAATGGCACCTTTGGTCCCGCACCCTTTTCGGTGCTCGATGCACTTCAGAAAAGCAGTTTGGATATCAATACCAGCGGAGAGTACGGCAACTCGGATGCAGAACGCGTGCAGTTGGCTCAATTTTTCGGCATCAAAACCACCGAATTCTCCATCACCCACAATACCACCGAAGGCATCAATATCATGGCTTGGGGCGTCCCACTACAGGCAGGTGATGAAGTGATCCTCACCACCCACGAACATGCGGGTAATGCCCTTCCTTGGCTCAATCGGGCCAAATACGACGGAATCGTCCTCCGAACCTTAGAGCCCAAAGCAACCCAAACTGAAAATTTGAACGAGATTCAAAAATTAATTAACTCCAAAACCAAGGTGATCGCCATCCCCCATGTGACCTGCACCACGGGATTGGTATTCCCCATTCAGGAGATTTGTAGCCTTGCCAAATCGCGAGGGATCTTCACAGCCATCGACGGGGCACATGGAGCAGGCACCTTTAACTTGGACTTGACTGCAATGGGTTGTGATTTTTATGCAGGTTGCTTCCACAAATGGATGCTGGGCCCTAGTGGAACCGCTTTTCTTTATGTACGCGAAGAATCCTTGGAAAAACTGCGACCCGTCATGATAGGCGGACATTCGGATACGGGCTGGGACATGATGTCTAATCCCCCTAGCCTTGCAGGCTATGTTCCCTCTGCCCGACGTTTCGATTACGGAACGCAGAGTAAGGCACTAGCAGTAGGCATGGTGGCTGCCACGGAGTTTCATACACAGATTGGCAAGGACCGCATAGAAACTCGCTTGCAAACCCTCAATCAGTACTTGCTGGATGGGCTTTTGGAACTGAACAGCAAACTAGACATCCTCACTCCGTTGGAAAAAGAATCCCGAATTTCACTCCTCACCTTCCGTCCAAAAAATATGACCTACCAGGTTTGTGGAAATGAACTTGGAAAAGCCGGATTTCGGATTCGACAGGTTCCAGAAGGAAAGGTAAATGCGATTCGCGTGTCCACTCACGTTTACAACACCAAAGATGAAGTAGACGCGTTTCTAGCTGCCTTAACTCGAATTCTTACTTGAGTTTCTTTTTCTTCTTTGCAGCGGCCCTTTCAACTGCTTCATAGCCTCGAAATTGGGCAATCGCTGCAATGAGTTGCTCCGGCAGCTCTCGGTTGTACGGAAACTGAATGGCTCCTTTGGAGGTCACATACCCAGCCAATTCCTCTTTAAAGTTAATCACCCCTGACGAGGTTGGATAATACCCCAAATGGCTCTTGGCTGCCGCATAGTACACCAATACTTCCGTCGTCTTGAAGGCTGGCATGTGGTAACTGATCACTTCTTCTGCCTCGGGCAAGGCCTGCCGAAGGATTTCGCGCATTTGCTGTAACTTGGCTTGAATTTCAGGAGTAAACAAAGAAAAGTACTCTTGAATGGAATTAGGCTTGGGATTCATAAACTTGGAAGCGCAATAGTTGAAAGCGAATTGAACTTATGAAAAAAAATGAACTTACGCTCAATGAAGCGCAAAAATTAGTAGACCACTGGATCAAGACAGTAGGCGTACGCTACTTCAATGAACTGACCAACATGTCGCTCTTGATGGAAGAAGTGGGGGAATTGGCACGCATCATGGCACGGACCTATGGCGAGCAATCCTTCAAAGAATCGGACAAAGGACGTGCCCTCGACGACGAAATGGCCGATGTGCTTTGGGTCCTGATTTGCTTGGCCAACCAAACTGGCGTGAACTTAACAGAAGCCTTGCAAAAGAACCTGGAGAAAAAAAATACCCGCGACTCGACACGCCACCAGGAAAATGAAAAGTTGCGTTAGGCAACCTATCATTTCCTTTGCAGCAGATCTAAAAAAGTCTGCATTTACCTATTCGAGAGCGTTATTTTCAAGAATACGCATCAATGCAGTATTCAAGTAAAGTTTTTCTTTCCCTACTTTTTTAGCGGTCAAAAATCCAGCTTTTTCCAAGGCACTGAGATAACTGCCTGCTGTTTTTAGCGTTCCCAGACCCACATCGGTCAAAGACTGCCGTTTGGTGTAGGGTAAACGAAAAATAAGCTCCACCAACTCCTTGGAGTACACTTTGGGTAGGCGCATGCGAACCTGTTCGTTCGTCTCCTTTAACAAATCCATCACCTGATCCATCCTCTTCAAGCCATGGTTTGCAGTTTGCTCGACCATGTCCAATATGTAAAGAATAAACCCCTCCCAATCACTTTTCTCTGTTACGGCTCGGAGGTGACGGTAATAGTCGTTTTTGTGCTGGATGATGTACTCACTAAGGTAAATCGCTGGCAACTCCAAGAGCCCAGTTTGCTTTAGAAATAGAAAAAGCAGGATTCGCCCTGTACGTCCATTGCCATCCGCAAATGGGTGGATAGCCTCAAACTGGTAATGCATTAGGGCCATCTTGATCAAAGGATCGAGGCTTGATTCTTCGTTTATAAACTTTTCCCAAGCAGCCAACTTCTCTCGAATCACTTCTTCCCCACTGGGAGGAGTATAAATGACTTCCCCAAAAGGATTTGACAAAGTCGTACATTCTCCGTCCCGAATCCCAGCTGTATTTCCCTTAATCGCCTGCACCAATTCAATGCACAAGTTGGTCGTCAAGAAAGGCCGAGATTTCATCCGTTCCAATCCCAACCAAAGGGCCTCTTTGTAGCGAAGTACTTCCTTAGTTACAGGATTTTCAAACGCAGTATCCGAGACCAACGCTTGATACAGGTCATCGTGGGTGGTTAGGATGTTTTCAATGGCCGAACTAGCCTTTGCTTCCTGTAAATGAATCGTATCAATAAACAAGGTGGGGTTAGGTAATTTCCGAATGGCTCCGTTCAATTTAGCCAGTCCCCTACTGGCTGAAATGACTTTCAGTAAGATTGCTTTGGTCTCCAAATCCACCTTGGGAGGAAGAGAGGGAAGCGTATTGTATGGAATCAAACGATTAAAACGGATCATGACGGGAGTAAAAAGTACACGCGTATATATAACGAGGGTAAAATTACACTTTTTTTACTCTCCTAAAGTATTACGAGGGTAAATTTTATCATTTTTTACCCTCATATTAAAAACGAGGGTAAAATTTACCCTCGTTATTTATAGAAAATTGACATCCACCTTGGAGGAAAAGCTGGAGAAGAAAATGGCTTAGACGCGACGCGTCATCAGGAAAACGAAAAGTTGCTGTAGGAGATATACGGAATTAGGTCAATTCCCTTTTTGGCTGGTGCGCTCCTTAGCTTCCTTAGTAAGCGCAAAACTTTCATTCCGGGTGATGTTTTTGATGTAATTGACCTTCCTGAATCTTAAAGCACTCCAATCTTCATCAATTGCTACCTGCCTAACTCCTTCAAATCCATACTGACCCAGAATCCCAAAACCAGTATCCCGATTAAAGGCACACTTGTACTTCTTGGAACTTGCTTTTGGGTAAGCTATCCAAACTATTGGATCAGCTATTAATTTATCTTGGATCGAATGGATAAAATCTTCGATAGCTACTTGATTTGCCACAAAGCCCAACGTGAATTCAATCTCACCTGCCTGTTCTATGGAGTGAATAACCCGGGTTGATTTCTCCATTGCCGCTAACTCGTCTCCAAATGAGTCTGGAGCGTTAACCACTAGAATTTGTTTGTGCTCTTTAAAATTGAGTTTTTTGAATAATGCTGTCATCTTAAAATTAGCAACACTGATTAAAATCAATCAAAATTAAATAACATAGGCAAAAAACTGATTTTAAACTACGCGTAACTCCCCTTTCTGGGTAAGTCCTACCACCTGCTCGTAGCGATTAAGCGTCAAGCAAAAGTCAATATCAGCCTCAATACCATGATTTTGTAGGCGCTTGGCATGGGAGGCTTGAGCTAGGTAACTCGCCAAGTTGTTGCCCTCTTGGGCAAATAAGGAGCCCATGGCTAGTGCCCCATCCTCTTGATTGGTATGGCTTTCGCTAAGCGCTTGCACCAAGGCACCCGCATAGAGCGAGTCTTCCAAATTGAATCTCCCCTTCCAACCCGCACAGTGAATCAACACATCCAAATTTTGCGATTGGATGTAGGTTGCCGTGGCTTGAAGATTCGGGAAAGCTCCAATTAAGATCTGCGCTGCACCTTTTGATTTTTCAATGGCCACAGTGCCATTCGTGGTGGTCATCGCGAGTTTCTTGCCTGCATAGTTCCCTTCCAAAAAGGCCACCGGAGAATTCCCTAATTCAAAGCCAGGGGCAATCAAACCATCACGCTCCCCTGCTATCAGGTAGCCTTGCGCTTGCATAGCCCGACACGATTCAAGGTCTGCAAAAGGGATAATCTCCGTGACGCCATGGGCCAAAGCAGCCACCATGGTCGAGGTGGCTCTAAAAATATCCACCACAACCACTAGCTTTCCCTTCACCTCATGGAGGTGAATCAGCTCTGGACTGAAGCAAACTTCAATGGAATTCATTAGCCTTTAAACAAGGGAAGTTTTTCCACTTGCGCCTTAAGATTTTTGTTGCGGATTTGAATGTAGATTTCCGTACCCACTTTGCTATGAGCAGTTTGTACGTAACCCATGCCAATACCAAGTCCCATGCTTGGGGACTGCGTACCGGAAGTAACTTCTCCAATCACCTCTCCTAATGCATCCACGATGGGGTAATGTCCTCTTGGGATACCACGCTCCTGCATGATAAAGCCGACCAACTTGCGGCTTACTCCTGCTTCTTTTTGTTGCTTCAAGGCTTCGGAATTGGTGAAGTCTTTGGTGAATTTGGTGATCCAACCCAATCCTGCCTCAATAGGCGAAGTGGTATCTGTGATGTCATTGCCATACAAGCAATAGCCCATCTCCAGTCTCAAGGTATCGCGAGCACCCAATCCAATCGGCTTGATGTCGTAGGTGGCTCCCGCCTTAAAAATCTGCTCCCACACATGGGCTGCATCTGCATTCTTCACATAAATTTCAAATCCTCCCGCGCCGGTGTAGCCTGTTCCTGAGATGATGACATCCTGTACCCCTGCAAATTCCCCCACTGTGAAGTGATAAAATTTGACGGCGGCCAAGTCTACTGGCGTGATGGATTGCATGGCAGTAGCGGCCTTAGGCCCCTGTACAGCAAAAAGGCAATACTGATCAGAAGCATTGGTTAGCGTAGCCCCCATGGTATTGTGACTTGAAATCCAAGCCCAGTCTTTGTCGATATTGGACGCATTGACCACCAAGAGGTATTTTTCTTCGGCCATTTTGTAAACGATCAAATCGTCTACAATGCCACCGTCATGATTTGGCAAGCAGGAATATTGCGCCTGGCCAATCACCAAAGTAGCCGCATCGTTGGACGTTACCTGTTGGATAAGCGCCAAGGCCTGAGGACCTTCCACAAAAAACTCTCCCATATGGGAAACATCAAACACACCTACGCCATTGCGGACACACAGGTGTTCTTCCATATCTGAACTGTAGCGCACAGGCATGAGGTAACCAGCAAAAGGAACCATTTTGCCTCCTAAAGCGGCATGAAGATCGTTTAAGGGGATGGTTTTAACGGGAGTTTCCATAAGGTGAGGTGGGTAGGTAATCGGGGACAAAGGTACACAATGACTAACTAGGTGGGTAAACCGAGTTGAGATTTTTCTTAGGTACACAACAAAGAAAAAAGCAGCTTGTTTGAGCTGCTTTTCTATGGGATATCACGATGGAAATACTTAAACGGAAAAACTCTCCCCGCAACCACAGGTGCGACTTGCATTGGGATTTACAAACTGGAAGCCCTTTCCATTGAGGCCATCCGAAAACTCCAGCGTGGTACCCACCAGATACAGAAGGCTTTTTCGGTCCACCAAAATCTTCACTCCTTGGTCTTCAAACACGTGGTCTGTGTCTACGACTTGCGCATCAAAGCCCAGTTCGTACATCAAGCCGGAGCAACCTCCTCCTTTGACGGACACGCGGATATTTTCCTGCTCCATCCTTCCCTCCTCTTTTTTCAATTCGAGAATTCTCTCTTTGGCTTTGTCAGAAACGGTGATCATATCTTCTATCTTTACGGGATGTTTGGTAATCTACAGCTAAAAACACAAGTCTGTAGCAAAAGATTCAGGCCAAAGATACAAAATAACAGCATGAGGAAAATCGAACACCTAGGAATTGCGGTCGCTGACCTAAAAAAATCCAACGAACTCTTCCAAAAGCTCCTGGGAAAAGCCCCCTTCAAATCCGAACGTGTGGACGGAGAAGGCGTAGAAACAAGCTTTTTCCAAGTAGGTGAAACCAAGGTAGAGCTCTTGCAAGCCACGCGTGAAGACAGCCCCATTGCCAAATACATTGAAAAAAGGGCCGAAGGCGTGCACCACATTGCTTTTGATGTAGAAGACATCTATGCGGAGATGGCCCGATTAAAAGAGGCTGGATTTGAGCTGTTGAACGAAGAACCCAAAAAAGGGGCTGACCATAAAATCATTGTGTTTTTGCACCCAAGAAGTACCAATGGGGTCCTGATCGAATTGTGTCAGGACGACCCAAACCCACTAGAAACATAAGCCTAGCTCCAAACCTGAAGGCGCTGAACTGCCACAACCACCCGTTAAGAACCCGAACCAACATGTCAGATAAAAGAACAGAGATCAGTGAATTAGGTGAATTTGGCCTGATCGACC
>JBIIFN010000052.1:0-13852 GCA_044237325.1 Algoriphagus sp. | reverse complement strand
TATTTGGGGAACGGTTTCAATGACCCAATAAAAATCCGCTGAGTAACCCTCTGTATTCCTCGGAATAGCTGCCATCCTCCAGCTTCAAGCATAGCTCCTGTGGAGGAATACTGGGCAGGGCAGATGGGGTAAAGCAGATGACTTCCCTGTGGATAGGCTTGGTAGCGGCATCTCTGATCAGAAATTGAGCCACAGGATGCAGGTTTTGCTGTGCTGCTAAAGCAGAAAAATCCCGCATCTGCCTTGGGGGCAGGATGATCCATAGGCTACCGCTTTCGTCTAGCAGGCGCCTAGCCTTTTGGAGCAGCTCAGCAAAGGATAGGCTATCCGTGTGCAGTGCCTGGTTTCTTTTGGCATCACTCGACTTGAGGTGGTCTGGAAAATAGGGCGGGTTACTGACGATCAAATCAAAGCGTTCTTCTTCCGCATAGGCTTGTAGCCTTCCTTCCTTTACGTGGATCCGTTGGGAAAAGGGACTTGCTTGGCAATTTTCAGCTGCCTGAGCAGCTGCTTCCGGATCTAGTTCCAGGGCAGTAATCTGGGCCTCGGTGAAGCGTTGGGCCAGCATCAAGGCAATCACTCCGGTCCCTGTGCCGATGTCTAGAATCTGTTTAGGAGCGTTGCTTTGCGCAAGACTCCCCAGCAAAACCGCATCGGTACTGATCTTCATGGCGCAGCGGTCTTGCTCCACCCGAAACTGTTGAAATTGAAACCAGCTGTTGCCCACTAGGTACGCGCACGATTGAAAAGGCGGGTACGGAATCGTGGCTTGTCGTCCATGATGTTGAATTCATCTTCGGACACGCGCTTCACACTCTCTATGGTGTAAAAGGCCTTTTCATCCAGCTGCTTTACTTCGGAGATAAACTCAGGTAGCTGATCACGCTTCATGACCGTAAACAAAAGGTTGACCTTACCATAGCGGCCTTCGGCGTCCACGCTGGTGAAGCGGTAGTTTTTTTCTTTCATAAACTCGAGCAAGGTAGGTAGGGAGTTGGGCGTAATGACCCGAACCAAAACCCGGCCGAGGGCTAGCTTTTCATCCAGCGTCATGCCCACGTAAGTTCCCATGGCAAAGCCCCCTGCATAGGCGAGGTAGGAAAGTGGATTATCGACGTTTTGGAAGATTTGTCCAATCGCAAGTAGCCAGATCAGGGCCTCAAAAAAACCCAAAATAGGGACGATATTCTTCTTTCCGTTCATCATAAACATGAAGCGGAGCGTATTGATGGACACGTCAGTTACCCGCGCGAAAAAGATCAGCAGGGGCATGAGCAGGTAGTCGAGGAGGGCATTGGAGACGCCGAGGGTCTGTAGGAAATCTTGCATAGCAGAGAGAAGAAGACAGGTACAAAATTACCGCTTTCTTTGATGTCAACGGCAGAAAATAGCGGCGATTAGATTTTTTTGTCCCTGCCGGCAGGCATACCGAGAACGATAAACTGTACCGTCATCGCGAGCAGAAACCAGATCAGCAGGTTCCAGTTGTCAAACAGGTCCAAGGAGATGCCAAAGGCCAGTGGGCCCAAGGCGGCAAGGATATAGCCGGCAGATTGCACCATTCCTGATAGCCGAGCAGTGGTGACGGCCTCCGCACTGCGCATGGAAATGAGAATGTAGGCGATGCTCAAACTGGCTCCGCTACCAATTCCGATTACGGTCAGGGCGGCGTAGGTGATCCATTCCTGATGGATAAAAAGCGCACCATAGCCAATAAAGTACCCGATACCCACGGCAAGCACCACTCCCGATTGTTGTGGTAGGCGCAGGAGCAGGTTGGGGGCAAAAAAGGTGCCGATTAGCGAAATTAGCTGCATGTAGAACAATGCCATTCCCGCCTGCACCGGAGACATCCCCCGCGCGATGAGCAGGTCGGGTAGCCAGGTGATCATCGTGAAGTACATGACCGATTGGGCCCCCATAAAGCCTGTTACTTGCCAGGCAAGGCGCGATTTCCAGACATTTTTGCCTGCAAGCACCTCGGCAGTGCCGTTGGACTTGGGCGGTGTCAACTGTGGAATCCAAGCAATCAGTGCAAGGACCATCAGGCCTACCCAGGAAAGTAGGGCTCCCCGCCAGCCCCAGTTGAGTCCTTCTGCTAGGGGAACACTGATGCCTGAAGCAATGGCGGCAAATAGCGACATGCCTGTGGAGAGTAAGGCCGTCATGAGACCGATTTTTTCGGGGATATAGGCTTTAAAAAAGGGAATCATTAACACGTTGGCGGTTACTATCCCTATTCCTGTCAAGGCGGTACCCAGGTAGAGCAGTGTGATTCCTCCTTGCACGCGAATGATTACCCCAATCGCAAGCAGGAGTATTCCTAAAAAAATGGCTTTGCCAAGGCCCAGCTTCTTGCCGATACTAGGGGCAAACAAGGAAAAAATCGCAAAGGTGATTAGGCTTAGGGTGGTCAGAAATCCTGCTGCCCCGTTGGATATTCCAAGATCCTCTCGGATAAAAGGGATCAATGGACCCACCGAAGCAATAGAGGTGCGGAGGTTGATCGAGATCAACACCACGCCGAGGATAAGTAAAGCTTGGGAGGAGGGTTTGGACAATGAGAAATACGATTTATGAAATACGAAGTACGAAAATTAATTGTACAAAGTACCAGGTACCAAGTACCAAGTAGGGATTCGCATTAGGACTGGATTTCTGCAGTAAATAGGTACAATGTACCAGGTACTAAGTACAAAGTATGGTCAAGTACACAAATGTTGCGTATGAAGGTGCTTGGTACATTGTACTTCGTACAATGTTGCTACTTGATACTTTAAAATAACGAATGCTGAATTTCGATTGAAGAATGTTGAAGTGGGGAAAACTAGCTTTAGGTAAGGAGCAGGCCTTTTAGCCCAGCAGCATTTAGTCTATTTTCTTGGCTCTCGGCTCTTGCTTCTGGAACTACTTGGTACATGGTACTTCGTACAATCTTACTACTTGATACTAGCTACTTGATACTTTTCCCTACGATCTCGACACAATCAAATCCTCCACACAGCTCACCCAGGTATCATTGGAGTTGAGGCTGGGAACCAAGTCCCAATGCTCGCCGCCGAGTTCCTCAAACTGCTCCTTGTATTCTTCGCCCACTTCTACGGTGGTTTCGAGGCAGTCCGCCACAAAGGCCGGAGAGAAAACGAGTACTTTTTTTACTCCATCTTTAGCAAATTCCTTGATAAGGTCCTCTGTATAGGGTTTGATCCAAGGATCTTTACCTAGTCGAGACTGGAAGCAGGTGACTACTTTGTCTTCGGGAAGGCCAAGTTTGGCCGCCACCAGTCGGGTAGTTTGGAAGCATTGTGCACGGTAGCAAAACTGATTTTTAAGGCCATAGGCAGCGCAGCAGGTACCCAGCTTGCAGTGCCCATCCACGCTTCCTTTTCTGATTTGCCGCTCGGGGAGGCCGTGGTAGGAAAACAGATACTTGTCGTAGGCATGCCCTTCCATGGCCTCGCGTCCGAGTTCAGCCCAAGCCTCAAGAAACAAGGGATGCTCTACGTAGTTGCTGATAAAGGTCATTTCCGGTATAATCTGCCAAGTTTGGGTAATTTCCATCACCCGGCCGATCACCGAACCGTTTGTTGCCGACGCATATTGAGGGAATAGGGGAAGCACGATGATTTTTTTCACGTTTGCTTTCCGCAGCTCTTCCAGCCCTTTTTCAATGCTGGGGTTTTGGTAGCGCATGGCCATGGCCACCAGGTATTTTTTAGGATCTAGCCTCTCAACAAGTTTGTCTTTGAGGTCTTGGGTATGAAAAAGTAGGGGGGAGCCCCGCTCGGTCCATAGTTTGCGGTATTCCCCGGCGGACTTGGGTGCTCGAAAAGGCGCGATGATCAGGTTGACCAGCATCCACCTTGGGATAAAAGGGAAGTCAATCACACGCCCATCCATCAAAAATTCCCGCAGGTATTTGCGAACATCCCCTGTTTTGGTGCTGTCGGGGGTGCCCAAATTGACCAGTAAGACTCCTATTTTTGCTTGACTCGTAGACATAAAGCGATGTATTTCCCTAGAAAAGCCCAAAAATAGGCCCTTTGTTTTACTTTTTTGAAACTAAGTTTAAAACAAGGGTGAATGCGGCTGAAAGAGATTTAGGTAAGTATTAATCGGATTCTTCTGGTTTCTTTTTGAGCGCCCATTTCATTAATGGAGCCGCTGACATTGAGGTAACAAGGGCCATTACCACAAGGGCAACGAACAATTTTTCATCGATGAGCCCATTTTCCAAAGCGATTAGGCCCAGGATAATTTCCATCGCGCCACGAGCATTCATTCCAAAACCAACGGCTAAGGCATCTTTAGGACTATATCCTGAGCGGAGGGCACCATAGCCACTTCCGATAATTTTCCCAGCAAAGGAAATGACAAGAATGACCAAAACTAAGCCAAGATCAAAGTTGGTAAAGAAGTTGATTTTCAGACCAATCGAGACAAAGAATAGCGGGGCGAATATGTTGTTGATGAACTGATGGATAATTTCTTTTGCTTTTTCAGATAAGTGATCGGAGTCGCCCAAGGCTACGCCAAAAAGGAAGGCTCCAAAGATGGCGTGAATCCCTAGCCATTCGGTAAAGGCAGCTGCCAAAAAACAAAATGCCATAGAAAGGGAAAGAACGCCACCCGGCCAGGCCAATTTTCTATTGGTCCAAGGGAGCACTTTATTCAAAAGGCCCTTGCCAATGGTCAACATAAAAACGGTAAAAAGTAAGGTGATGCCAATGGTATTGACCAGCGAAAAATTTCCTGCCTTGCCCATGAAGGAAAGAATGACTGAGAAAATCAACCAACCAATCAAGTCATTGACCATGGCACCAGCGACAATGACCATACCCATTTTGGTTTTAAACAAATTCATGTCCATCAGGATACGAACGACTACCGGAAGGGCTGTGATTGACATGGCTGTTCCCATGAATAAGGAAAACAGTAATTTTTTGTCTTCAGAGATCCCAAAGAATTCTGGGAAATAATAGGGGGCTAGGAATCCAAATATAAAGGGAACCACCAAGCCCAAAATGCTGATGCTTACCGCTGATTTCCCTTGTGACCAAACGAGGTGTAGTTCCACTTCTAGACCTGCAATAAATAGCAGTAAGATGACGGCCATCTGCACGATACCATCCAAGGCTAAATTTGCCGACGGGTTGCTTCGAAATAAAAACTCAAAGAAGTCAGGACCAAGCATGCCTAGCACGGTTGGCCCAAGGACGATGCCTGCTAAAATCTCCCCAACAACTGCCGGCTGCTTGAGCTTTTGGGCAATTTCCCCAAAAATCCTCGCCATAAGCAGCATGGTAGCTAGCTTTAGCAAAAGGTTGATTACGTCATTATGTGCCAGGCTTTCCATGACCTATTTGACGATTAATAAGTTGCAAGGAAGCTCTTCCAAAATACCCTCCAAGTCGTGTGGGAATAGCCGGTCTAGGAAGGTTAGGCCCTGCTCGTCACCAAGGATCAGCAGGTCGGCTTCAATTGATTCGCAGTAGCGCACCAGTTCCACCGCCCATTTGCCGGCAGTAACTTTGATGTTTATTTTCAATCCCGTCTGATCCAAGCCATCCAAAATGCCCTGCACGTAATTGATTTCGTCTTGCACCAGTTTTCGGCGGGTGAGCGCAACTTCGGTCTCTGATCCTTCACCTGCCGTGGCCATTTGAAAGCCATACATCTTGATTTCATTTAGAATATGCACTTGGCTAGATTGTTCGGCTTGGCAGAACTTGAGGCCTCTTGCAATCACACGAGGGGTGACCTCTAGTTCGGTTCCATTGATGACGACTTTTGAAAAATGAGTCGTTGCAATTTTTGGATCAATCAACGTGAGAACCGAGCAGGTGGCTTTTCGAATTACCTTTCGAGCCACAGACCCCAGGTAATATGTAAGCAACCCTTCTTTTTTTAATGCTCCCAAGACCAAAAGATCTACCCCTTCTTCCTCGCAGGTTTTCAGGATGGTCTTCGCGGGCTTGCCTTCTTTCCAGATGGTCTTGATCCGGTGGAGATCTCCACAATGACGAGAAAGTACTTCTGCCAATTGTGCTTCCAATTCCGGAGTCTTGGTGCCAACATGAATCAAAATCAATTCGCCCTCAAAAATTTGGATCAATTTTCGAGCTTCGGCAATTAAGGCCTCCATTCGTGGAGAAAAAGCAATGGCGAGGGCGAGTTTTCGATACATGAATAGTGCAATAAACCTTGAAATACGTCATTTTTTGTGAATAGACCAAGTGCTCCTATATTCCTCCGCCATTTATCCCTGCCGCCTTCCGCTTGCGTTCATTTTTGAGATTCCGCAAAACTGTCCCCTGACTTTCGCTTTTTTTTTTTAATCTTCCGTTTCCTAATCCTTTTGATTACACGTTACGCATACGAAAACACGATCCCTATGAGAAAATACCTCCTTTTAGGACTGTTGCTAGGCACTACGATTTGTGGCCAAACCCTTGCCCAAAGCGACTACCCTACCCTCAGTCAGGCCGCCCAGCGGCTGCAAAAACTCAGTACCAACCCTGCGGTGGAACTCAAGACGCTCACCAAGACTGCCGGAGGCAAGGAAATCTACGCCTTAAAAATCGGCACGGGCAACAAAGACCAAAAGCCAGCCATTGCCGTCATGGGCGGTGTGGAAGGCTTTCATGTGCTTAGCGTAGAGCTTGCACTGCAGTTTGCTGAAAAGCTCGTTGGGGAAAATGCCAAGGCACTCGAATCCACCACCTTTTATGTATTTCCCAACCTTTCTCCAGATGCGTATGCACAGTACCATGCGGCACTGAAGTACGAGCGTCGTGGCAATGCTACTTCCGTAGACCACGACCGTGATGGTACACCAGGCGACAATGGCTACAGCGACCTCAACGGGGACGGAAACATCACTTGGATGCGTGTATCGGATCCAATGGGGGACTGGACGACTTCCAAAGAAGATGCCCGCGTCTTGGTAAAAGCAGACCGAGCCAAAGGAGAAGCCGGAAAATACAGGGTTTTTAAGGAAAGTGTAGATAGTGACAAGGACGGCAAGTTTGCCGAAGACCTGGCCGAAGGCATCGCCTTCAACAAGTCGTTGACCTACAAATTCCCCGTGTTTGAGCCGCTCGCTGGAGACATAGCAGTATCTCAACTCGAAAGCAGAGCCCTATTGGACTACCTCTTTGAGCAGTGGAATATCTTTGCCTTTGTGACTTTTTCACCAGCCAATAACTTGAGTGCTCCGCTAAAGTACTCTGCTGGGGATGCCCGCAAGCGAGTGGTAACTTCTATTTTGGAAAAAGATCAGGCTACCAACGCTATGGTATCTGACCTCTATACCAAAACCATCCCTGCCAAAGCCTTTCAACAAACTAACCAAGGTACAGATGGTGACTTTTTCCAGTGGGCCTATTTTCATTTTGCCCGCTATAGCTTCTCTACCCCTGGGTACTGGACTCCTGAGTACAAAGGAAAAACCAACGCCGAGGCCAACTACCTGGCCTGGTCTGACTCCCTAAAGTGGGATACGTTTGTGCCCTGGACCGAAGTGAAGCACCCAGATTTTCCAAACCATAAAGTGGAAGTTGGCGGCATCAAACCTTTTGTGATGGTGAATCCTCCCTTCGAAAAAGTAGGCGAAATCGCCAAGCAGCAAACGGATTTTATCCTGAAGCTTGCTGGCATGCAGCCGAAGTTGGAGCTGCACAACCTCAAAACAGAGGCAATTGGAAATGGACTGACGCGTATTACGGTGGATTTATTTAACAATTCTCCCCTTGCTACCCATTCAGAGATGGGCACTCGCTCTCGTTGGTTGCGTAAGCTTCGTATAGATATCGATGTGACCGCAGACCAGCTTGTTTCAGGTGACAAGGTGAAGCTAGTTGATTCGCTGGGAGCCTTTGAAAAGACAACCTTTAGCTGGATTGTGCGAAGCAAAGGTCCGGTGCAACTGAAAGCAGGGGCTCCGCATGCAGGTTTTGTTTCCCAAACTGTAAAATTCTAAGCCATGAAGATCATGAATATCAAACATACCGTCACTGCCTTGGCTTTGGGAGCTTTATTGCTAAGTTCCTTTGAGGCTAGCGCGCAACAAGAAAATTACTTTCGTGCCATCGGCACGCCGCACCAGCCCAAGGTAGAGATCGCTTGGAATCGCTATTACAGCGCGGAAGGGCTCTGGGATTTGATGAAAAAAATCGCAGTAGCGCATCCCAAAATTGCCAAAATCGAGTCTATTGGCAAGTCTGTGGAGGGAAGAGACATCTTGACCTTGACCATCACCGACTTTGCTACAGGCAAGGATACCGACAAGCCGGCCATGTGGATCGACGGTAACATCCACTCCAACGAGGTGCAAGGAGGGGAATTCTCCCTCTATGTAGCTTGGTACTTGACCGAGATGCATGCGGATAATGAGTTTGTGAAGCAACTGCTCAAAGACAAGACCTTTTACATTACCCCAACCATCAATCCAGATGCTCGAAATAACTTCTTCAAGGAGCCCAATACGGCTAGTTCACCCCGCTCAGGAATGCTTGTGCTGGACAACGATGGCGATGGCAAAAATGGCGAGGATCGAATGGATGACCTGGACGGTGATGGTCACATCACCATGATGATTCGCAAGTCTCCAACGGGTAGATTTATCAAAGATCCTTTGGATCCACGAAGACTAATGCAAGTGGGGCCAGACCAGGTAGGAGAGTACGAAATGCTCGGTCAAGAAGGTGTTGATAACGATGGCGATGGTGAAGTCAACGAAGATGGCATCGGCTATTACGATCCCAACCGCGATTGGGGATGGAACTGGCAGCCGGATTATATCCAACGAGGCGCCATGCGTTATCCATTTACGCTACCTGAAAATCGTGCGGTAATGGAGTTTGTCAGCAAGCACGCCAACATTGCAGGAGCCCAAAGTTTCCACAATTCAGGAGGGATGATCCTTCGTGGTCCTGGTGCTGAAGAAGACCTGAATACCTACAACCGGGAGGATATTCGTATCTACGATGCCATCGGTAAAAAAGGGGAAGAAATGATTCCAGGCTACCGCTATTTGACTGTGTACAAGGATTTGTACTCGGTATTTGGTGGGGAGCTGGATTGGTTCTATGGTAATCGTGGGATCTTCACTTACACCAATGAACTGATGGTTTCTTACCTGTACTTCAATAAAGAGGCAGGAAGAGGCAACCAAGAAGAGCAGCTCAAAGTAGACCAGCTCTTGACTTTTGGAGATGCCTTTGTCAACTACAAAGAATACAAGCATCCGCAGTTTGGAACGGTAGAGATTGGCGGCTTCAAAAAGACCTTTGGTCGTGCGCATCCAGGATTTCTCTTGGAGCAGGATGCACATCGCAATGCAGCCTTCACCATTTACCATGCCTACCATACGCCCAAGCTATCCATCACGGATGTGAAGGAGGAGGATCTCGGTGGTGGCCTGAAAGCGATTACAGCCACAATCTTCAACGAGCGCATGATGCCAACCCACGCCAGTCAAGACTTGAAGTACCGCATTGAGCGTCCCGATTATGTGACGCTTACCGGGGCGAAGGTAGTAGCAGGTTTTGTCGTAGAAGATGCGGATATGAAGAAATACAAGGAGCAGACCAATTCACCAGAAAAAATGGCCGTAGCCAATATCCCAGGAATGGGCGCGGTACAAGTTCGCTGGATTGTTAGCTCAGGATCTTCGTACAGTGTCACTGTGGATTCTGCTAAGGGCGGAAAGGCTAGCTGGAAGAAGTAAGTCAACAACCTAACTCCATCAAAATCCCCATTTCTGTAAAGAACTGGGGATTTTTTTGTGCTTATCTTTCTAAAGTTCTTCGACCTTTCCGTCCTTTCGTTTATGAAAAAGTTCCTACTGCTCTTTAGCCTAACAGCCTTGTTGTCCTTTTCCTTGTGGGCTCAAAAGGTGCCTAGTGTGCTGATTGCCTACTATTCTCCTTCTGGAAGCACCAAAGTCTTGGCCGAGTCCATTGCAGAAGGAGCTAAAACGGTGGCAGGAGTACAGGCTCGTATTTTGCCGATCGATCAAGTCAGCCCGGCAGATTTGCTCGAGGCTGGAGCAATTGTAGTCGGCTCGCCAGTCTACAATGGCAACGTCGCCCCAGCAGTGCAGGAGTTTATCAATTCCTGGCCTTTTGCCGACAGGCCCCTAAAAAATAAGTTGGGAGCCGCATTTGCTACCGGTGGGGGAATATCCATCGGGGAGGAGCAAGTCATGCTCGGCATCCTTCATTCGATGTTGATTCATGGGATGCTTGTGCTGGGAGGGGAGGAGGCGGAGTCCGCTTTTGGGGCTTCTGCGATTACAGGAGAAGCACCTTTCGGCTCGGGAAAAGTGGAGGAGCAATTTTTGGTGAAGGGACGAGGCTTAGGCAAACGGGTAGCTACTTTACTGGCGGCACAGAAGCATTAATTGTCCTTGTAGTCCTGTTGCTTTTCCATAAATTCTTGCAGCATACTGTTTGGACCATCGGGTCAACAAATCAGGCGATTTCTTGTTTCTTGAGGAGAAAGAGGGATTTGGGATAATGTGAACGCTTGATTTCACCTTCTCTCTTCCGTAGATTGATTTTAAATTTTAGGAGTAAAATAGTATGCATGCAGACTATTTTATATTTTGGTACCCGCATCGAAAAGCGAGGCGTTTGAAAAAATACTGGAAGCAAAAGGGCAAAAAAAATCCCGATCTAGGCAGACCGGGAGATGTGGTGATAAGTGGACTCGAACCACCGACTCACGGATTTTCAGTCCGATGCTCTACCAACTGAGCTATATCACCATCCTTTTTAAGTGAGGCAAAGGTAGAAAATTGAGTTTTCCATACAAACCCTTTTCAGAAAAAATAGACCCAAATTTTATAAAAACTAGTTAATCCGATCAATATGAGCATTTTACCACAACTCGCTTTTGTCCTAATTCTGGGTGTTGCGGGCTTTATCTTGGCTAAAAGGATCCAATTTCTTCGACGAAACATCCTGCTTGGCAAGGCAGAGACCCGAAATGACCAACCCGAAAACCGTTGGAAAGCCATGTTTCTTGTGGCTTTGGGTCAGCAGAAAATGTTCAAACGCGTGGTTCCTGCATTTTTACACCTATTGATTTATGTGGGCTTTCTGGTCATCAACTTGGAAGTACTGGAGTTTGTGCTCGACGGACTACTAGGAACACACCGCCTCTTTGCTCCCTACTTAGGAGGACTGTATACGGTAGCGATTAACGTATTTGAATTTCTTGCCGTTGCGGTATTGGTTTCTTGCGTTGCTTTTTTGGTACGCAGAAACGTGATGAAAGTGGAGCGTTTCAACAAGCCCGAATTGAAAGGTTGGGCGGAGCTGGATGCCAATTTGATTTTAGTGATTGAGATCATTCTCATGTTTGCCATTCTGACGATGAATGCCACTGATCAGATTTTGGCTGGCCGAGGAGACGCCCATTACCTCGCACTTGGACCTCTTTTCTTCAGCAGCTTCCTTCAGCCACTCTTTGAGGGCTTCTCAACGGGTGCTTTGGTAGCCATAGAGCGGGTTGCTTGGTGGTTTCACATTGCCGGCATTTCAGCTTTTGCGGTGTACGTGACCTATTCCAAGCACCTCCATATTTTCTTGGCCTTCCCGAACACCTGGTATTCGAATCTAAAACCAAAGGGAGAAATGGTCAATATGCCCGAGGTGACCCAAGAAGTAAACATGATGTTGGGAATACCTATGGAAACGCCTACTGATGCTCCTGCTGAAATAGGAAGATTTGGTGCCAAAGACATCAATGACCTTAGCTGGGTGAATGTGCTCAATGCCTACTCCTGCACCGAGTGTGGTCGCTGTACTTCCGAGTGCCCTGCTAACCTCACCGGGAAAAAACTTTCCCCTCGCAAAATCATGATGGATGTACGCGATCGAGCTGAGGAGGTTGGAAAAAGCATCGATGCTGGAGGCCCAGGCCTAGCTGATGGGAAGTCACTCTTGGGAGATTACATTACCAAAGAAGAGATCAACGCCTGCACCAGCTGCAATGCCTGCGTGGAAGCCTGTCCAATCAATATTGACCCCTTGTCGATTATTCTGCAAATGCGTCGCTACGTGGCCATGGAGGAATCAGGCACGCCAGCACAGTGGAATGCGATGTTCCAAAATATGGAAACGAGCTTCTCCCCTTGGAAATTTAGTCCTTCAGACCGCTTCAACTGGTCAGAAAAAGTAAAAGAAGAAGAAATAAAATAAGGAATATCGGATGCTTGAAGGCCGATTACCGTTGGAAATTTTCTCGGTTAGGTCTTGCATCTTGTATCTAACGTCTAGTAGCTAAAAACATGTCTACCTACCAAGTTCCTACCATGGCCGAAATGGCCGCCAACTCCCAAACACCTGAAGTACTTTTCTGGGTGGGCTGCGCCGGTTCCTTCGATGACCGATACAAGGCTGTCACCCAGGCCTTTGTCAAAATATTGAATAAAGTGGGCGTTTCCTTTGCCGTACTTGGCCCCGAGGAGGGCTGTACAGGAGATCCCGCCCGCCGTGCTGGCAACGAGTTTCTTTTTCAGATGCAGGCTGTCGCCAACATTCAGGTCATGAATGGCTACGAAATAAAAAAGGTAGTAACGGCCTGCCCACACTGCTTCAATACCATTAAAAACGAATACCCTGCGCTAGGGGGAAACTACGAGGTCATCCACCATTCCCAATTTTTGCAGCAGCTCATCAACGAGGGCAAAGTCACGTTACAGGGTGGAGGAGAGTTTAAGGGCAAGAAAATTACCTTCCACGACTCTTGCTACCTCGGACGAGCCAACGAGGTGTACGAGGCACCTCGAGAGGTCATCAAGGCCTTGGATGTAGAGCTTGTGGAAATGAAACGTTGCCGTACCAAGGGCCTCTGCTGCGGGGCAGGAGGAGCACAGATGTTTAAGGAGCCCGAAGCTGGAAAAAAAGACATCAATATCGAGCGCACCGAAGAAGCACTTGCCACAGGTGCACAAGCCATTGCCGTGGGCTGCCCGTTTTGTTTGACCATGATGACGGACGGCGTGAAAAATAAAAACCGCGAAGCGGACATCCCCGTGTATGACCTAGCAGAAATGCTTGCGAAAGGGATGGGAATTTAATTTTCGGATTTGAATCCAAAAGGCCCTTTTTGCCGTTATGCAGAAAGGGTTTTTCTTTGAAAAAAAATAAGCAACCATGTACCTCCCTTTTGACCAGCTGTCTCCCGCGTCCCGAGTATGGATCTATTCTTCCTCGCGCCCATTTACTGAGCCTGAGCAGGTCTTAATTCGTAGGGCACTGCAGACCTTTTGTGAAGGATGGGGCACACACGGCAAGGGAATGTACACTTCCTTTGAGCTCTTGCACGAGCAGCTGCTGGTGCTGGCGGTCGATGAAAGCCAGTTGGGCGCCTCCGGTTGCTCAATCGATGCCTCGGTTCGTGCCCTCCGCCAGTTGGAAGAATCGCTGGGCCTAGACCTGGTTGATCAAGGAAAAATAACCCTAAAAACAAGTGAGGGCTCCCTGCTTGTCGTTTCGGGGTTGGGACTAAAATCCAAGGTGGAGGCTGGCGAAATCAGCCCAGCATTGGAGGTACTGCAGCCCAACTTACAGACCAAAAGTGACCTTCAGGCGCTCTGGCAGCCAGTGCTTAAAAGCTGGTTGAGCAGATATTTTCCAAATTAATTCCCCATATTCACCAGTAGACTTCACTTGCTGTCCGATGAAATTAAATTTTTTGCCTCTAGCCCTTTTCTTCGTCCTCCTGTTGGGCGCATGCAAAAGCCTCGTGGAAAAAGGAAATGAACAGTTCCTTTCGGGTCAATACCAGTATGCCATCGGTACTTTTGCGGAGGTTTTGGCCAAGGACTCGACCAACCTTC
>JBIIFN010000279.1:0-3872 GCA_044237325.1 Algoriphagus sp. | reverse complement strand
AGTTGCCTTTTTATAGGCATCGTAATTTTTATTTGCAGATTGCATCAGGTAAAGACCGGAGCCTAATCCTGCTAAACCAACGACAAATGAAACTGTTGATTTCGTTTTATTTTTTTTCTCCTGTATTTTATTATTTCTTTCTGTAACAAGGCGATTGAAATATGAGGTCCATTCCTTCTGCAAGTCAACTAGTTTTTCCTCTTCACTTTTAAGAATAGGAGTATATTGTACAAAATCTTCAAGATCGGGTTTTGAAACCTTAATTTGATATCTCTCACCCATGGGGACTTGGTAGCTGAAATACCCGTTCTTATTTTCTAACTCCTTTCCTTCAATAAATACTTTACTTACTTTATCATCGAAAAATTTGATTTCACTAATTTTTTTCTGAAGGATAACGCTGTATGTTGATTCTTCTGTCAAAACCAAAACAGTGTCTTTAAAAAATTCATTCTTAAATGTAAGTTTTCTAGTGCTTCCAGGTATATAACCTATAAAAGTTGTTTCTTTTATCTGCTGAGGATTATCATCTAAGAAAAATTTAGCTTTAGAGGGTGTGGATTCTATCCTTACAGATTTAATTTTGGGATCAAGAGACAAAACACCAACCACTTTATTTTCTCCATTTTGTAATGTAATTAATTGTTCCAAAGAACTATATCCTTCTTTCTCAAGAAGTACCCTTACTGTACCTGCAGACAGCCTATCTGCAACATAACTTCCTCCTACCAATGCACCCCCCGCAATTCTTTCTCCTTGTGGATGCGACCATATACTAATCTTTGCATCAGGAGGATTGGCCTTTATTGTCAATTTAGCGGGAGTATCTGAGGTTACTTCATACACTTGAAACTCCGTTATTGATTTTGCCGCAAATTTTATATCGATTGAGACTGGCTTAAATCCAGGAGCTTTCACAACAAGAACAGTAAATTTGTTTGGGGTAAAAGATAATTCCCATCTATTCTCTTGCGAGTTATATTTTTTATTAAGAAGAAAACTTTTTATGTTTGGCTCAAACTCTAAACTATCCTTTAGATTAGGTAAATAAAAAAATACCTTCGCGTCAGTTGACCCTATATTCACATCAATTAACCCTTCACTTTCACTAAAAAGCTCATTTTTTTCCAATTTATCAATTTTCAATACCTTATATTGTTGAGCCAAACCCAACATAGATGTCACAAAAATTAAATAAAATAAGAGTAAATAAAATTTGAAAATTTTGCTGATTTTCATTAGTTATTCAATTTAAAGTTACCTAATTCAAGACATTGTTGATTGACGTTATTTTCGTATTTCTGCCATGCCCTAACATGAATTATGGGATTTGCCTCATCTTTAAAGTCTATCATTAAAAATAAACATCCTTCGTCCTTATATGAAGGGCTATTCCAAGTTTGAATCAAATTCACACCATAGATCCATGGATAATCTGCATGTCTAGAAATTTTAAAATCTCTAAATTTTACATCAATAAATTCGTTTCTTTGAAATATCCCTTTTATATCTAGAAGATATTGTTGTTTATCTTTTACTGTATATTTAACTTTTTCCTCAGAATAACGATTAAAGTCAGAAGGTGCTCTTTTTACTACTTGTCCAGTAATAATTAACGCGAATTCACTAAAAAAATCATCAATGGTTTGTACATCTTTTCGATTGTACGCAGATTTAAAATTTTCAACAGTACTTTTTATTATATCTATTCTTTTCTGCTCAATAAGTGTGTTTGCATTCCAATCCAACAAGGACATGTCCAATTCATCCGCAGCAAAATAAAAAGCTACAATTTCGCCAACAGAATTCAAAGTTACCACACCCATTTCCTTTCCAACCGTACCGTCTTTCCCTTTTAAGGATAATGGGATATTTCGTACTTGATAGCCCTTCCCAAAAGTACTGGATGCCTGCGTAAGCAGCAGCGTTTCGTTGATAGTTCTTACTGGACTGGAGAAACTTGCATTATTCCAGAG
This sequence comes from Algoriphagus sp., assembly GCA_044237325.1. GTDB lineage: Bacteria > Bacteroidota > Bacteroidia > Cytophagales > Cyclobacteriaceae > Algoriphagus. The sequence goes on along the minus strand of JBIIFN010000279.1, from coordinate 1,896 downwards.
TTCTTGAATTCGGGAAGCACACCCTGCAGATATTTTTATATTTTGAAGCTTTGGATCTCTATTGCTATTGAATGCAGTATTTAATTCAGTCAACAATCCCGAAATAGAACGCTCCATTTCTATATGAATAGAACTTCGGTCGCTATTGGAGAAAAACACATTGGTTTTTGCCTGTCCAAATGCACTTCCAATTAGGAAAAACGCAAGGTGAAGCAAAAGGATTCGTGTGGTATGCATGGATAAAGGATTCTTGTTTAACTTCAGATTAGAATAGGTCATATATTACTCATTGACACTATTTATTTTTTATATCAAGCTTAAATAAAACTTCTTTTTCTTCGCTTTTAGTAAATAAATCAAGGGCATTATTGTTTGGAATATAAGAATAAAAATCTCCCATTAGTTTATCTTTTTCTTCAACAAACTCCAAACTCAACATGTGATGAAAGTTTAAATCAGGATGTTGAAACAATACCAATAGAAAATTTCCCTGAATACCAGTCCAAATAGACCAAGATTCAGGATTAGGCAAGGAATACAACAAGGCCTTGGGATGTAGGGAAAACACTTCCTTCTTTTTTCCATACAAATGAAAAACGAATTCAATTTGCATTGGGAGATTGCCCTCCTTAGGAAACATCAAAGAATTAATGGTGGACTCAAAGAGTAACTGATTGCTTAAAATCCGTTCCCCGAGTTGATTTTCAAAGTATTGATTAAATAAAACCCCCTCCTTGATTTGTGCTATTTTTCGAACTACCGAATCTACAGAAGTAGCAAGCGTACTGTCAACTTCTATCTTAGGAGCAGCCTTTAGTTTTTCTTTTAATTCATCTTCCAATTCCTTCTTATCCTTGCCCAAATGCAAGGAATACTCATTTGCATAAGATATTTGAAAGTTTACACCCAAACTGTCCTTCAGGTTCCACTGAATGGAATCTTCGCCAATATTTAAAGCTATCGCATCTTTATCCCAGTTGGCTTTTCCTTTGATGCTTGAAGAAGAAACAATTCTCCCATTTTTCAATACGGTAATATTGGACAGAAACTTGTCTGAAGACAAAGATGGAACCAAACTTTCCTGGATAATGCTTTTCTCTTCTGTTTGAGAAAATACCAAACAGACTCTGAAAAATAAAAATACCGGTACCAAAGCCCATTTTTTCATAAAATAACAAGTTTTAAAAATCTGTTCTTGTTCGAAATTTTTTTCTCAGACCCAATATTCACCTAGTGAGCAAATCTAAACTATGCTTTTTTAACTACTCCTAATTCAAGTCAAATTAGTCTCCACAAATTAAATTGTAAACAATTCTAATTCTGCTCAATTGACCCATCACTCACAGGTACCTGGCACCTCATCCGAGCCATCAGGACAATCACAGACCCCGTTTTGGTATTTATCTACTCTAATGGGCTGTCCATTCCCTTTACAATAAAATACATTTAGCCTATTATCTAAAGACGATGAATCTTCAATACCAACGGGTATCGAGTCCACTATCACCTCATCTGCTTGGGTTTTATCCTCTTTATTTCCACACGCTATCATTAGTAATGCAACTGTGAAAATTACAAGTCCTTTTTTCATGCTCACAATTGGTTTTTCTTGTGTCAAAAAAGAAAAGTTCTACTTTACCAACAAAGGTTTTTGCTCCCTTTAATACCACAGAATTCAACTCACTAACATTCAAATCATTAACTTATTGTCAATTAACCTAAGCCTATCCATATCATAAAATTAACCTAGCTAATTTTTGAGTAGTTATATGCTGGCAATGAACAAACCCATCACTTGCAAGTACCGGGTAACTCATCCGAGCCATCAGGACAATCGCAGATCCTATTTTGGTATTTATCCAATTTAATCGGCTGCCCATTTCCTTTACAAAAGAA
>JBIIFN010000164.1:0-4830 GCA_044237325.1 Algoriphagus sp. | reverse complement strand
AGTATTGGTACGCTGAATACCAGAGTTGTAGGTGTTTACCAAGACTACGTTTTGGCCCAATACACCAGCAATAGCTGTGTTGAATGTACCGTTCTCGTTGTAGATTGCGTTGTGTGGCAATACTGCAGAGGCAGAGAATGCTGGGTTACCCAAGAAAGACCCTTCTACTGCAAACGGAACGTTCTGCTGGAAGGTAGATAAGTTCATATTGGTCTCGATGCTCAAGCGCTTAGTTGCTTGGTGAGTCAAGGCAATTCTTACTGTTCCTCTTTCAAAGTCAACAGGACGGAAAGAAGCTTCCTGGTAGTTGTAAGAACCGGATAGGAAGAAGGTAGTTTTGTCGTCACCACCAGATACTGACATCTCGTAGTTATTCAATCTACCTGCGCCCATTACTTCACGCTGCCAATCGTAGGTTGGCAAAGCCAAACCTAGTGCATCCAAAGCTGGTCTAGTAAGAGTTGTCCAGTTAGAAGGAAGACGACCCATATTACTCAAAGCGTTTGCTTCAGGGTTAGCAACACCAGAATTGATGAATGCATCTCTTCTCATGCCGTACCACTCAGGGCCACTAAGGATATCCAGGAATTTCATTGGCTGAGTTTCACCAGAGAAGGCGTTGAATTCGAATTTCGCTTTTCCTTGCTTACCTTTTTTGGTTGTGATGATCACAACCCCGTTAGCAGCCTGGGAACCGTAGATCGCAGCAGAAGCCGCATCTTTCAAGATTTCCATGGACTCGATGTCGTTCGGGTTCAAGAAAGCGAGTGGGTTAGACTGCGTAAAGGATGCGTTAGACTGGTTGTTCAACTGCACACCATCCACAATAAATAGCGGTTCGTTACCAGCGTTAATCGAGCCTACACCACGAATACGGATGTTTACCGCACCACCTGGGAGACCGTTAGAAGACCTAACTTGTACACCCGATGCACGTCCTTGTAGCGCACGGTCAAAAGACTGTAGGGGAAGGTTTTGAATCGCATCACCTTTTACGGAAGAAACCGCTCCGGTTACTTCTCGCTTTGGCTGCGTGCCATATCCTGTTACAATCACCTCACTCAAGGCGGTTACATCCGACTCCAAAGCCACGTTGATGGTGGATCTGTTGCCAATGTTTACCTCTTGAGAGGTTAGTCCCACGAATGTGTAGACCAAGACATTGCTTCCGGCAGGGACAGTAATTGAATACTTACCATCAATGTCTGTGGCAGTACCAATAGTAGTTCCCTTTACCAGAACTGTTGCACCTGGTACGCCCAAACCATCTTCTGTGGAAGTGACGGTACCGGTGATCACACGGCCTTGTGCAAATGCGACTGCATTTACCAAGAACAGCATGAGTCCTAGAAGTAAAATTTTCCTCATTTTGGTTGAATTTTAGTTTTGTAAACTCAATAATATTCCGAAAAGTGGAATAACTCAAATGCAAGACCCAAAAAAGAAGAGAAAAGTTTAGCCTATTTTCAAGTCAAAATCTGGTGTTTTTTAGTCAAATCAAAATATTCTATGGTTTAGTCGCAATCACTCGACTTACACGCCTCATTATTTGGATTTTCTTAATGTTAACAAAAGTTAATTTTTAGAATTTTTTTTTAACAATTTGGAAAAAAAGAAGGGCTTGAAAATTGAAAAATTACAAATAGGCATGTTTTTGCACTTTGTCTCGATGAGTGGAGTCGTAACCAGTGCAAGACCAAAAAGCTAGAAAAATTGATCTCGGTGCTTAAAATCACCCCACCTAAGAAGGGCTAAAAAAAATTACAAAAACAGGGGTCTCCTTAAGCCTAGCTCCATTCAAAATAGGCATTCATCCATGCAACCAATCGTCGACGGATAGCAATGTACGGCTAGAAATATTTATACTATTAATCCTTATCTATCGGCTACAAGAAGTCATAAATTCGATAAATCCATAAAGAAATTATATAACCAACGCAGCGATTTATTTATATATAAATTATATAAATTATAAACTTTACCAAATAAAATTTCTTTAACGAACCCTTACGGTTATTCTCCTATTGCGCGCTTGATTTTCGGCAGAGGTATTCGGCAGCATTGGTTCTTCGTCTCCTTTTCCTTCTACCCCAACACGCTCCCCAACAATCCCTACTCCAAGCAAATAGGCTTGTACGCTTTGTGCTCGGCGCAGGCTAAGCGCTCTATTATAGGCTACCGTGCCGATGTTGTCTGTATGCCCCGAAATCAAAATTTGCACCTTGGGGTTGAGTAGCAAAAATCGGTGCAGGCGACGTAAGGAACTTACAGATTCCGGCTTGAGTTCGTGGCTATCAAAATCAAAAAATACATTTTCAAACACAAACTCCTCCCCTGCTGCGATGGGGACCAACGCTACTTTGAGGTCCTTTACGTTTTTGATAGAGTCCCTACCCACATCGTAGATTTTGGGCAAAAAGCCCTGCTTTTCCACATACAAACCAGAAATGGACTCCTCTGGATAGAGCATGACGAAGTCCCCGCTTTTACCATCGGACTGAAACTGGTACACCGTGCTATCGTTGGCCAAGGAAACCAAGGAAAGACTAGCCGGTAAGGGCAACCCCGTACTGGCATTCAGGACCTTGCCTTGGGTCACGGTGAGGTTTTGCCCGATGGGGATGTCCTCCGGAAATTTAAAGCGGTACAAAAAAGCACGGTCCGCTGCACCATTGGCCACGGTATGCTCGCTATAGTAAGCGTATTCTTTCTGTGCCGTAATGAAAAGAGCCACCTGATCCAACTGGTCGTTGATGGGAAGGCCAAGGTTTTCGGGGGGACCAAACTTACGCCCGTCTACTTTTGAGAGGAAAATATCCATCCCCCCAAAGCCCAAATGCCCGTCAGAGGCAAAAAAGAGGGTCTCGTTGTTGAAAAACAGAAAAGGGGAAATCTCGTCCCTGGGAGTATTGATCGGAGCGCCAAGGTTGATCGCTTCCGACCAGGAGCCGTCTACTTTCCGTGTGGCATACCAGAGATCGTTACCCCCGAGCCCTCCTCTCCTATCCGATGAAAAGAACAACAGGCGCCCATCTGCTGAAAGAGAGGGCTGAGAATCCCAAAAGGTGGAGTTGACCTTAGGTCCCATATTACGCGGCGCCTGCCACTCTCCATTTATCTTTTCGGCAGAGTAAAGATCGCAGCTCCCTTGGGTGTCTGGAGCATCGCAAGAAGTGAAAATCAAAAAATTACCGTCAGCAGTCACCGAGCAAGTGCCTTCATTGTAAGCGGAATTGATGCGGGAGGAGATGCTCTCAGGACTACTCCAGCCGACACTATCATCCGCATAAGAAAGGTAAATATCCTCCTTGTCAAAATGGGCCGTACCTCCACGTCGTGTAAAAAACAATTGCTTGCCATCGGCCGTGAGCACTGGAAAGTACTGCAAGGCAAAGCGATTTAGTGGTTCCGGCAACACTTCCTTGGTAATGGATCGCTTTTGAACAAGTTGCAGAGCTAAAAAATCCATCTGTGCCTTCATCTGCAGGTAATGGGTAGATTTTTTAAACCCTTCTTCGAAAAGTGTTTCTAAGGCTAAAAATTGTTGCTGCGCCTCTTCGAAACGACCCTGCTTTAAGTAAATGGTGTTTAGTAGCCAGCCAAAATCCACGCTGTAATTCCCTTTTGCCTGGCCTGACTTTGCCCCCAAAGCCTGTTTACCTCGTAGGACTAGGGCTTCTGCTTCCTGTAGTTTGCCCTGGCTGATCATTACCTGCGTAGCCCGCTGGTATGCCTCAAAAAAATCCTCTTGTCGATCAAGTGAGGCCTGAAACTTGAGCAATGCCTCCGCATAGCGTTTGGTCGTAAGTAATTGCTCCCCCTCTTCAAAAAGTCGAATTGCCCTACCGTCTGCCACCGAATAGCTTTGCGCGCTGGCGGAAAAAACCAGAAAAAAAAGCAGCAGAATAAGGAGGACCTTCGGCATGAATCAGGGTATATCCATAAATTTATGTGTTTGTAACGAAATTTTCCAGTCTGGATTGTTTTTTATATAGTCAATTAATTCGGGGAGTCGCTCCGTAGCCTTGCTCCACTCGGGCTGAAGTCGAAGTTCGCAATCCGGACCCACTAGCGCTGCATGGGATTGGGCAAAAGCCAAATCACTTGGATGATAGACCACCACTTTGAGTTCATCCGCTACTGAGTAAATGGAAGGGTCTGGCTTTTTAAATTTCTTAGGTGAAAAACACACCCAATCAAAATCCCCGGAGAAGGGATGCGCACCGGAAGTTTCGAGGTGCGTGCTGAAGCCATTTGTCTTCAAAAGTGCCGTCAATGGGCCTAAGTCATACAGCAAGGGCTCCCCGCCGGTGATCACCACCAGCCTGCCTGGAAAGGCAAGGGCATCGGCTACGATTTTTTCGATGGGTTGGATTGGCCACTTGCCTGCTTCCCAACTTTCCTTTACATCACACCATACGCAGCCTACGTCACAGCCGCCAAGTCGGATAAAGTAAGCGGCATGCCCTGTGTGGCGGCCTTCTCCTTGGATGGTGTAAAAGGCTTCCATGAGTGGAAGCTGAAGCCCTGCGGCTACTGATTCTTGTGTGCTCATCTGAATTTTTGGTAAAGCGGGTGATTCGACCGCTAGTAGGGTGGCAAAGGTAGGCGGTAAATTTGAAAGAAAAAGTACGAAGTACCAAGTACTAAGTATCAAGTATCTGCCTTCGGAAGACAGGCCTGCCTGCGGCAGGCAGGCGAGATACGAGATACGAAATTGTTAATGCCTCAAGCCTTTTTTCGAGATAGAACTGCTACAAGTTCTTGTGCATCACGATTCGGTAATCCTCCACGCCTCCTTTGGGATGAAGATCCACGATCTTAAACCCA
>JBIIFN010000094.1:0-9125 GCA_044237325.1 Algoriphagus sp. | reverse complement strand
AAATATTGAGGTAAACCCCTGCGCTTTGGCCCAACGCTCTTGTTCTTCTGCCAAAGCCGTTGCAATTCCCTTTCCACGAAACTCAGGTCTCACACCTCCCATCCAAGAATAAAAAGTATCCGGTGTGTCACTTTGATAGCCCACTTTGAATCCCAAAAGCTCTCCATCCTTTTCTGCGACCAACGCTAAATGAAGGCGATGCTTCAGCCGCTCATTGTAAAAATCCAAGGAAGCTTTTCCCGGAAACTCCGGAATACGTTCGTGTACCCAAAGCAGCTCCGCAAGACTGGCCTCGCGGAGCTGAATAGGGAGATTTGTATCCATTGGGGGAAGAAAAAATTAGTTGCGTTCGAAAGCTGATTTAGTCTTTTTTGATCGTCGGATACGTCACTCCCAACTGCTCCAAATAAGATCCGTACTTCGTTTCGTCGTAGTAAAACTTCTCCAATTCAGGACGGAAACGGTTCATGATATCTCGGTTCAAGTAAATCGGTGGTGCATCTTCCTTGGTGATCATGGGTTTGTAGGTTTCCTCCTTGGTTTGGACATTCTTGAAATAGTCCCAAGCTTGAGTCACCAATTCGGGCTGCAGCAGAAAATCCAAAATAGTCATTGCCTCTGCTTTAGCACCAGCGGTCACCCCCTTGTGCGCGATTGGGGTAGCCATGGCAATCGCATTGCTCCAATGGTGACCTGGAAGTCCAGGGATATTGGAAGGAAAGCGTAAGGTCACCGTAGGCACCACCCAAGACACATCCCCAATATCGTCAGAACCACCAGATACCGGTTCCTTAAGCGGCACACCCAGTTCGTCCAAGGTGGTGGCTAGCCCCTCTTCTTTGGCACCTAGCTCACGCTGTACGGCCTTGGCCAAGCTAAGGTCATTCTCATCCCAGGTAGGAAGGCCTACCTTTTGAATATTTTGGTACATTTTTTCTGCGATCACCTTATTGAAGTGTCTTGGCCAGGCAGTTCCCAATACCTTGGAGGTCATCTTGGTTCCGGTCATCAACGCTGCTCCCTTCGCGATGTCGTTGGCTTGGGCATACATGTCCATGATGCCCGTGTAGTTGACGTCTCGGAAATAGTACCAGATGGAGGCCTGTGAAGGCACCACGTTGGGCTGATCTCCTCCATCCGTGATTACGGAGTGCGATCGTTTCAAGGGATGTAAATGTTCTCTTTTATAGTTCCAACCGATATTCATCAGCTCTGTGGCATCGGCAGCACTTTTGCCCCGCCAAGGGGCGCCTGCAGAATGCGCTGCATCTCCAGCGAAGGTGTATTCTACCGAAATCAAGCCTGTGCCTGTTGCCTGTCCCCAACTCACGCCCAGGTTATTGGCCACGTGCGTAAAAATGCATAGGTCTACGCCGTTAAATTTCCCGTCACGGGCAAACCAAGCCTTAGCTGCCACTAGCTCCTCGGCGATACCTGGCCAAAGGATAAGCGTGCCGCCAATCTGCTCTCGCTCCATGAGTTGCTTTACCGCAAGCGCAGCGGTGATATTGAGCGGGATGCCTGCATTGTGCCCTTCACCGTGGCCAGGAGCACCTTCTACCATGGGTTTGTGAAAGGCTACACCGGGATATTGAGAGGCCTTTGGAATATTGTCTACGTCAGAACCCAGCGCAATGACTGGCCCTGGACCATTGGACCAGGTCGCAAACCAAGCGGTAGGTATGCCAGAAATTCCGCGCTCAATCGTAAAGCCTTGCTTCTCCAGGATTCCAGTCAGGTACTTGGAGGATTCGACTTCTTGGAAGCCCAGCTCCGCAAAACTGAAAATCTTATCTACCATCACTTGGCTTTGCTTGTGGTTGGCTTGCACGAGCTGCCCCACTTCTGCTTTTAAGGCATCTATCTGCTTGGCCGTGTATTTTTTCTGAGACAGGGCCGAAAAGCAAATGCCTGCGGCGAGTAGAAGGGTAAAGGAGAGTTTGTGTACCATGACGTAGGAGTTTAGAATAAGAAACGTACAAAAAATTAACCCCTTCAACAAAAAAAAATGACTAGTGGCAAATGCCGGATTTGGCCTGAAGTAGAAAATTGACTACCAAAGCCCTAGTATTTTTCTATTTTTGCAGGCAACACGTAAAAAAGCAACCAATCAAGCAATCATGGCGGAGTACAACTTTAGGGAAATCGAACAAAAATGGCAGCATAAGTGGAGTCAACAAGGCACGTTTGCCGCCGAAGTGGACCTCAAACGCCCCAAGTTTTATTCCTTGGACATGTTTCCCTACCCTTCTGGCGCGGGCCTTCATGTCGGCCACCCCTTGGGATATATTGCTTCCGACATCGTCTCACGCTTTAAGCAACTGAAGGGCTACAATGTGCTTCACCCCATGGGCTACGACTCTTTTGGCTTGCCCGCAGAGCAGTATGCCATCCAAACGGGACAGCACCCGGCCCTGACAACAGAAGAAAATATCACGCGCTACACCGAGCAACTCAAAAATATTGGCTTTGCCTACGACTGGAACAGAGAAGTACGCACCTCCGACCCATCTTATTACAAGTGGACGCAGTGGATTTTTATGCAGCTCTTTTCCAGCTACTATGACCTTGATGCCGACAAGGCACTTTCCATCGCTTCTTTGGTGGCTCGCTTCGAAAAAGACGGCAATGCCGGGGTAAAGGCCGTTTGTGACGAAGGAACACCTGCCTTCACTGCTGCGGAATGGAAGGCCTTTTCCGAAAAACAACGACAGCAATTGCTCCTCCACTACCGACTCACCTTCTTGGCAGAGACCAGCGTGAACTGGTGCGCCGCGCTAGGCACGGTACTCTCCAATGACGAGGTAAAAGACGGCTTTTCTGAGCGTGGTGGACATCCGGTGGAACGCAAAAAAATGATGCAATGGTCCATGCGCATCACCGCCTACGCGGAACGGCTCTTGACTGGGCTTGAGGGCCTTGCTTGGTCCGAGCCGATCAAAGAAATGCAGCGCAACTGGATAGGTAAATCCATCGGCGCGGAGGTCGTGTTTGCGGTCAAAGACTCTGACAAGCAGATCCAAGTGTTTACCACTCGTGTAGACACTATTTATGGAGTGACCTACCTGGCCCTTGCACCAGAGTCTGACTTGGCGGCTGAACTCATTACCGATTCTCAACGGGAAACGGCAGAAGCCTACGTGTTGAGTGCCAAAAACCGCTCTGAGCGGGAGCGCATGACCGACGTCAAAACCATCTCTGGAGCCTTTACCGGTTCCTACGCCGTCAACCCTTTCAACGGGGAGGAAGTGCCCATCTGGATTGCAGATTATGTATTGGCAGGCTATGGCACTGGTGCCGTAATGGCTGTACCCGCCCACGACGAGCGGGATTATAATTTTGCGAAGCACTTCGGATTGGAAATCCGTCAAGTAATTGAGGGATCCATGGAAAATGGATCATTCCCTGGCAAGGGAGGAAAAATCATCAATTCTGGCAGTATCACTGGGCTTTCCATGAAGGAGGCAATGAACACCTGCATCGCCTTTTTGGAAGAGCGTACTATTGGCCGTGGAAAAGTGCAGTACCGCATGCGAGACGCCATCTTTACGCGACAGCGCTATTGGGGTGAACCCCTACCTGTCTATTTCAAGGACGGCCTTCCCTACCTCATTGACGAAAAAGACCTGCCGCTGGTACTCCCAGAAGTAGACAAGTACTTGCCCACAGAAGATGGTGCGCCGCCACTTGGACGTGCCAAGGACTGGACTTACCGAACTGCTGATGGGGAATTTCCTTTGGAGCTATCCACCATGCCCGGCTGGGCAGGCTCAAGCTGGTATTTTTTCCGCTACATGGACTCCAAAAACGAGAACGTGCTCGCAGATAAGCAAAAAACCGACTATTGGGGTGCAGTAGACCTCTATATCGGTGGGTCAGAGCACGCCACTGGCCACTTGCTCTATTCCCGCTTTTGGACCAAATTCTTATATGACATCGGCGTAGTCTCCATTGACGAGCCTTTCCAAAAGATGATCAACCAAGGCATGATCCAGGGTCGATCCAACTTTGTGTACCGAATCAAGGGAAGTAACACCTTTGTGTCGCTTGGCCTGAAAGACAACTACGATACTTCAGCCATGCACGTGGACGTGAACATCGTCAACAACGACCAGCTCAACCTGGAGAAGTTCAAAGCCTGGCGGCCTGATTTGGCCAACGCGGAATTCATCCTCGAAGAGGGCAAATACCAATGCGGGGCCGAAGTGGAAAAAATGTCCAAGTCCAAGTACAACGTGGTCAACCCTGACGACATCATCGAGCGCTACGGAGCAGACACGCTACGTTTGTATGAGATGTTTTTGGGGCCTTTGGAGCAGTTTAAGCCTTGGAATACGAACGGTATCGATGGGGTCTTCAAGTTTTTGAAAAAACTATGGAACCTCTACCATCCTGGCAACGGAGAATTTGCGGTGTCTGATGCCCCTGCCAGCAAGGAAGAACTGAAAGCCCTCCACAAGGCCATCAAAAAGTTGGAAGAAGACATGGCCAACTTCTCTTTCAATACCTCGGTGTCTAGCTTTATGATTTGCGTCAACGAGCTGACTGCCTTGGGATGCAACAAGCGAGAGGTGCTGGCACCACTGGCCTTGCTGATCTCTCCCTATGCGCCTCACGTGGCGGAAGAACTCTGGTCGCTCTTGGGCCATACCGAGTCCTTGACCCGTGCTTCCTTCCCCGAGTTTAAAGAAGAATACTTGGTAGAAAGCAATTTTGAATACCCGGTAATGATCAATGGAAAGTTGCGTGCCAAGTTGGAGCTCCCGCTATCACTGACGGCGGCAGAAATCGAACAAGCTGCGCTTGGGGATGCCCAGGTACAAAAATGGCTGGAAGGTGGAGCCCCTAAGAAAGTAATTGTGGTCCCTGGAAAAATCGTGAATTTGGTTGTTTAATCCACAGTGATCTATGCAAAGAGCGGGGAAATCCCGCTCTTTTTTTTGTAGTTTTATCCCTCAAGACTCCGCTAGTGTATGATTTTGTATTCGTTTCCAGTCCGTACCGCCTTTATCGATCGTGACCTGGAGATGATACGTCCTGTGGCGCAGATTGTGCCGTTGGAATTTACCCAAACGCCCTGGAAACTCCCTTTTTACTTGGTCCTGCAGTTTTTTCAACTGCTGTGGCACCTGCCGAAGACTAGTCAGTACCTCTGTTTTTTTGGGGGCTACCATACTGTGCTTCCCGTGATTTTTGGAAACGTTTTTGGCAAAAAATGCACCATTCAAGCGGGTGGAATGGACTGTATCAACATGCCTGAGATTGGCTATGGTAACTTTCGGAAAAAAGGCCTAGCCTGGGCCACCACCTATTCCTTTACCCACTGCAGTTTGATCTTGCCTGTGGCCGAGGCCTTGGTAAGCCAACATTACAACTATGATCACCGGATCAGTCCAAAGCAGGGGCTTTTGCAGCTGATTCCCGGTTTGAAGACCCCCATACAGGTTATTCCGAATGGATTTGATGTGGATTTCTGGAAAGACTTGGGATTGGAGCGGGTGAAGCACAGCTTTATCTCGGTGGCTACGAGTACCTCCACTCCTGCCCGTGCTCGGGTCAAGGGATACGACTTGATTGAGCAATTGGCAGCAAGTCATCCGGAATGGACGTTTACCTTGGTGGGAGACTCCAACTACAAACCCCAATCAACCAACATTCAAGTAGTAGGAAAAGAAACGCCTGCAGCTTTGGTTCAGCTGTACAATACCCATGAATTTTACCTGCAGCTTTCGAGTTCGGAGGGCTTTCCCAATGCCTTGGGCGAGGCCATGGCCTGTGGCTGCGTCCCCATAGGTTCGGCGGTAGGGGCCATTCCAGAGATCATTGGAGATACCGGTTTGCTGCTTAAGCGGAAAGAGTTGGGAACCTTGCAAACACTAATTCAAGATTGGCTGGTTGGTAAAACCCAGCTAACCTCTCCCCGAGCGCGTATCGAGCGCTACTTCACCTATGCCCATCGCCGGCATTTATTGCTTCAAGCACTTTCGTTGAAGGATTAGTGGTGGATTTATAAAAAAGCAACGGAGAAGTTTCCTCCCCCGCTGCATTGATAACATCTCCCTTATTTCAATCTAAACCGAAGCACTGGGGTCAATTCAAAACTCTCGAAGGACTCAGAGTAACCCTGCGTGTAGAAAAGCCGCGTTCGCAGACCAACTTGGAAATTTTTCCGGAACGCATGGTAATACTCAAGACCTACAAAAACTCCGAAATCAATTACTGTAACTCCATCGCGTAAAATGACTACAGTTTGGTCTGAGTTTCCTATAATTTCCACATAAGGATCACGATAGCGAAGGTTGTAAATTCCGGCGGCACCGATTAATTTCTCTTCAATAAAATGCCGCTTGTACAGCAGGTAATGGAAATTTTTGGTCCCACGGATTCGATAGTCATCAAAATTGATTAAGGCGAAAGAAGTTTGTTTAATTACCGTGAAGTCCCTGTAATTGACATCCTTAGAAAATCCAAAACCATACTCATTTTTTCCTTCAGGGCGATAGGTGTATTCAAAACCAAACGCCTCTCCCACCTCACTTCGATTATTAAAACTTACGATTGGTAACTTATCGTTTGTATCCACACAGCAAGCAAAGAAATCATGGGATAGGCCATAACTAAAGCTTAGGCTAGATTTAGATAGAATTGAATCTAGCTTTTGAGCCATCGCCGGAGGAAAGGAAAGGAATAGGATTAAGGCCAACCAGGTTACATTTTTCATAGGATTAGGAGTTAAAGTTTTAAAAAAGAAGTCAAGCGGTTTTAGCCTGGGATGTCCGTAAAGCGGTGTTCAAAATAAAAATGTAGAAGTCCAACATTTTTAACATTGTAATCTATGCCATTTCGGGTTCGGACTCCATGGTCAGTGGCCCCTACTACATAGGCCAATACTGATCTTCGAGACAACTCCGTATTGACCCGAAATCGAGAACTTTCAGATTCCACTTCTAAGTTGACAGAGGCCGTAGCTTCAGCAGTGACTTCCTTTTTTATAAAATCATACCCCACTTTGACTCCAGCATTTGCTTTGGCCTTTCCAGTCAAGTTATGCTCCGTAAAAAGGAAAAATTGCTGGCTGTTTTCGGTCATGTCCCAGTCTGGGTCAAATTGGATATTGACCGTCTTCCATCTTTCCAATTTGATATCATCTTTCGAAAACTTTATTAAATCGTAACGGTAGGTATCGCCTTCCACTCCAGCAGCAACTGTACCATCAAAATTGACCTTTACTTTGCTAGATCCTCTGTAGAGACGCACCTTAATTATCCTCCCAAATAGACCTATATAATCTTTTCCCGTAAGTTTCACTTCCGGAATGGTCGTAAATAAAATATCCGCTTGGGAGATGGAGGTATGGTTGACATTATAATCCAAAATCACTGCATCAGGCGCTGGGGTAGGCAGTTCGGGAACCGGCGGTGTAGTATTATTCATCTCGTAAAAATCCTCATCGAGGTAAGTCACCACCAGTGTGGCTTGATCAAGTGAATACGCATCGTCTACATAAGGAAGTCGCTTGCCTTCGGTACCAGATATCCCTCCACCAGTGAGCGAGTACAAAAACCCTTCGTTCCAGTCTTCCCGAATTAGCGGATCGTAGGTCGTGGTGATTGATCCAGCGTAGGTCTCCCAATCAAACCGCTCCTCGTAAGGGAAGTGAATCACCAGGCTTTGACTTGCATAAAAGGCCACCAACTCCTCCTGGAGAGATGCTCGAGCTTGGGCATTCCCTTTTTGTGAACGAAAGGCTTCAAAAGACCGCTCAAGAAAAGGGTAATCGGCCAGGTGGTCCAAGGAATACGAAAGCAGGGTTTCGCGCAAATCAGTTGCTTCCTTTCTCTGTGAAAAAGCAGCGGTTTGGCGGCTGAAACTGGCCAGTTCCGAAGGTGGCATCGTCGCCTGATCCCCAAGTACGGCCGAGAGCGATACCGCATCTCCGAAGTCATCGTACTGCTTGATAAGTTGGCTTAGTGCTGTTCTAGACTGCTTTTCTTGCATCACCTGCCCGAGCAACTGGGAAAATTCTTTGGCTGTCTCTACTTGCTTCCACTCCGCTAAGGGAAGTGTTTGTGTCCAGAGCGGGTCTGTTTGACTGATGGATGCATCCTCTTGAGGGAGGCAACTGCTAAATAGTAAGGTGCCCGCAAAAAGGCAGGCTGAAAAGTGTATTGGATTTTGTTTCATGAGTTTGTGGTTTAAAAAAATTAAATAAAAAAATGCTACATGCGCGGAGGGGGCTAGCCTCCCAAAATAGCCAGGTATAGGATTAGACTAAGGGAAACCTAGCTTATTTTTTTTTAATTAAAAAATGATTTAATAAAATTATTTAGATTTTTTAATGCTTTCAAAAAAGTAAAGCAGTAAAAAGTTGACTATTGACCAGCAAAAAAGTCGTTGGTAGATTAAATACCCCTATTCCGTCAAGCCTAGTTTTTTTCAGGCGCTTTTATCGGCGGAATAAAGCCAGCCTTCCCAATTATTAGTAGGGCAGGTGGTTGTTTTCCTAAGTTCAACAGCGAGGGGATTCCTTTTGGTAGAGGTGATATTCGTCACGTTTTGGAAGGAAGCCATTGGGTAGGTTTGTAATCTAAACCAACACAATTATGGAAACGAACAACGCAATTATGCCACGCATCGGGGATTTTGCCCCAGACTTTGAGGCAATGACCACCACTGGAAAAATGAAGTTTTCCGAGCATATAAAAGGGAAATGGACCATTCTCTTTTCCCACCCCGCAGACTTCACTCCGGTATGTACCACTGAAATGACAGGCTTTGCATTGGAGAAGGAGTTTTTTGCCTCCAAAGACACCTTGCTGGTGGGCTTGAGCATTGACTCTATCCACTCGCACATTGCTTGGGTCAACAATGTGAAGAAAAACACCGGGGTGCTTTTTGAATTTCCCATCATCGCAGACATCGACATGAGTGTATCCAAGCGCTACGGCATGTTGCAGCCAGGTGAAAGTGAAACAGCTGCCGTGCGGGCGGTATTCTTTATTGACCCCCATGGCAAAATCCGACTCATCATGTACTATCCGTTGAACGTGGGTAGAAACATGGAAGAAATCAAGCGTGCTTTGATTGCACTTCAAACTGCTGACAAACACAAAGTAGCCCTTCCA
>JBIIFN010000051.1:0-14024 GCA_044237325.1 Algoriphagus sp. | reverse complement strand
AGTGGCCCAGAAAGCAGATCTCACCAAGCTCTGTACGTCCTTGGTGACGGATATGTCGGGATTGTTTTTCAATAGCAAAATTAGCCAGCCAATTCACTACTGGGATGTAAGTCAGGTAGAAGACATGAGCCGCATGTTTGCCCAGTCCACTTTCAATCATCCCATTGGCAATTGGGAGACAGGTAAAGTAAAGACCATGCGGAGCATGTTTCAAGATTCTTGTTTCAACCAGCCCATCGGGGATTGGGATGTATCCCAGGTGCAGGACATGGGCTATTTGTTTTTCAATTCCTTTTTCAATCAGCCCATCGGGCAGTGGCAGGTCTCCAAGGTTAAGGACATGAGTTTTATGTTTTCCAAATCCCTCTTCAATCAAGACATTGGGGATTGGGATGTGAGTCGAGTGACGACCATGAAGGGCATGTTTAAGGACTTCAACGAAAGACTGCCTTTTGGCTCCAAGAATCCATTCAATCAGCCCATTGGGGGCTGGGATGTGGGTAGCGTCAAGGACATGAGTATGCTTTTTTTCAATTCCATCTTCAACCAAGCGATTGGGGATTGGGATGTTCGAAATGTTCGTGGCTTTACCCGAATGTTTAAAAACTCGCTATTCAATCACCCTTTGGGGAATTGGCAGCCCATCAATGCAGAAGATATGGAAGAGTTGTTTTGCAATTCTAAGTTCAACCAAGACTTGTCTGCTTGGCCGGTGCGGCAGTTTGCCAAACCTTTGAATTTTGACTCCAACTGCCCACTTTGGTACCTACCTAAGCCGAATTGGGGAGGATCGGATACTGGCTTAGCATCAGAACCGAAAACCAAGTAAACCCAATGCATCAACCTATGGTAAAGACGATTAAAAAAGCTTGGTCTTTCAAGTTATTCAAAAGGATGATCCTTATCTCTACGGTTATCCTAATCAAAAAGAGAAGCTAAATCTCAGCAGGAGGACTCATTTTTTTAAACGGCTGTACTTTTTCCGTACCTTTTACCTTCTTTTTACTAGAACTCGGGAAAAGTACGATGCCAAAAAAACTACGTCTTATTCTAATCGGTGTGTTTCTTGCCCTCCCATTAGTTGGCAGCAGGCCGGCGGCCAAAGTCACCACAGCAGCGCCAAACTTTTGCCTCTTCAAAAACCCCTTGTGTTTCTATAACATGGACGTGTTGCGGTACTTGCAGGTATTGCATCAAAAGCAGGAATACGGGCAGATGGCCAAGTTTTTTTATGGTCCCATGAAGCAGCAGCTTGGGGAGAAAAAGCTGGCAGCCAAATTGGCCGATCAGGACTTTGGGTATGCACTCAAGCGGGTAGGAATCAAAGAGGGGACAGCTAAAAGTTGGTCCCTAACCTACCAGCGCACCATTCTAGGAACGCAAGAAAACTTTAAAATTGATGCAGCCTTGGTCAACGATACCTGTCGGGTATACTTGGATGAAGAAAAATGGAACATCCTATTTAAACGTTAGTGATGGAGTACTACCTAGTCGATGTTGAAGTTTAATTTTTTCATTTCAAGTACGAAAGACTGGATTGGCACGAACTCGATTTTTGTTTCTTTGGAGAAACAACGATTTTGATCAATACACGTAGAAAAAATAATCACCTTATCCCACTAACTTAACTTATGAAAAAGCGATTTTCCTTAGTATGCTTATTTGTGATTGGCAGCTTGACTGCTCAAGCGCAAAACATGACCACTCAAACCTTTAACGAGTGGAAAATTGTCACCGTAGTAGAATCCATTGTTCCCATGGGATTGGGAAGATCTAGAATGGTGGAGAACATGACGGATGTAAATACCGAAGATTTTAGAACCAGTCGTGTAGATGGCAAAACCTCCTCTCAGCGCACGGTGAGCAGAAAAGAATTGAAGGTGGATAAGTTTGACGAAGCGAAGCTCCTCAACTTCTTCAGTGCTGCCGGAATCAATTTCCAGAACATTGCCTCCAACGATGCGATGATTGCTGCACGCATCATGGAGTTGGAATCCGAAGGGTATTCCTTGGTCCATGTGACTAGTGCCGTGGAAAGTTTTTCAGGCACTGATGACGGTAGCGGTATCTTTATTTCTAGAATGTACTTTAAAAAAGTGCTAGCACTTAAGTAAATCACCCCATTGGAAAGAGGCATAATCGCCTCTTTCTTTATTTTTTGGCAGTTATCAAAAGAAAAACAAGTGAAGTTCGATTCAATGGGCTGTAAACCGCGGTTTACAGGTAGACCGCGGTCTATGGACGATTTCCGCAGAAGTTAACGCTCCATTTACCGCAAGCCTAAACTGCATCGTAACTAATCCTATTTTTTTAAGCCCCTCATCTACATCCTTTTTCGGGATCATTTTTTTCACCACCTCTAAGTGTTTGGAAATAGGTGAAGAGCTGTTTTCTCGGGCAATGACCAGACTGATTTCTGGGCACTGATTTCTGGGCGTTAGCTTGCGTTATCTGGGCTTTTTTGGGTTGTTTGGCTAAAAAAATAACTAAAAAAAAATAATTTGAAATGTAAAAAATTTAAAAAAATAAAAATTAAATTTTAATTTAACTGATAAAAAATATGAATAATCTAAAAATGTTTCATTAGGTTAGCATTCGGGTTTATTTATCTAGTTATTTGCTTTTTGGCCTATAAAAAAAACGGGTATGAGGGGTGTATTTTTTCAAAATAGGTACTTGCTGAGCTGCGTTGTGTACTTTATTTTTTCTTTTTCACTGCAAGGCCAATCGGTACGCAATCAAACACTAGCTGCTATGGGAACTACTGCTCACAGCTCCCAAGGGGAAGGTTTTCGTGTGCAACAGTCCATTGGTCAGAGTAGTGTTTCAGGGGTGTTTAGTACGTCTTCCCTTCGGCTTAGCCAAGGATTTTTGCGAGCAGGGATAGGACTTTCCAAGGAAATCAAACCCGCCTTTGCCGTAATCGCCTTCCCCAATGCATTTGCGGAACGCGTACGCTTCCGATTTACCACCGAGCATACCGAAGAAACCCTGCTACAGGTAATCGACATGCAGGGGAAGCTAGTATACGAGGCCAACCACAAGCCGATACAGAAGGAAATAGAAGTTAACCTGCCTTTTTTGGCCCCAGGGGTGTACCTGGTACACCTGAGGTCTGGTGATAAGTTTGTTCAAACACGCATAATCAAAAAACCATGAGAATCTTTTTTTTAACCTGCTTTCTGCTCTTTGCCTATAGTCAAACTATACTAGCACAGGAGATTTTTATTAAATCGGGTATTAATTCCACTACCTACGATTTTCGATCTTCTGATGGAGTAAAGCTCCTTGACTTCACTTCAGGAATGGGAAATTCCATCGAAATCGGCATGGGCTTTCCTTTTGTTCCAAAAACAAAAAAGGAAGGTGCGCCAGTGAAAGAGCGCTCATATTCTCCCAACTGGTTTAAAAATGAAGTATCCCTCAACCTAGACTCTTTCAATTCCTTCGGTGGGGATCAAAACAACAATTACAGTTGGGAAACGACCTACGGAGGGATTACTAATACGCTTTCCTTTTTAGCGCATATTGGAGAGGTCGAACTTGGCATCAGAGGGCACTTAGGCCTTTCTGGAATGCTTTCAGGCACCCAAGTGATCAATAATTCTCGCTTTCCGCTAAATGGGAATGATGAGTTTAAGGGGGTGTTTGCAAGAACTGGTCTTGGGGCATCTGCTTCCTACCCCGTTTTCCAGCGTGCATTTTTGAATCTGACCTACAGCTATTCAACCAGCTCCCGATTGGGAGGTCCAGAGGAGGAGCAAGTCCGCTTTCTTTCCCAGGGTTTTTTATTCGGACTCTATGTTCAACTGAATTGATATGAAAAATTTAGCATTTATTTTTTTGGCATGGTTCCTAGTAGGATCTCTTGCCGCCCAAACGCCCGGCATCACCTACCAGGCAGTGATCCTAGATAGCCAGGTATTGCCTGGCGAAGACAACCGCGCCGCGCCGCTCGGTGATCGGGCCATTTGCCTGAAGTTTGTCTTCAAATCGGTATCAGGAATCAGTGAATACGAAGAGGTAATCACCACGCGCACAGATCCCTACGGAATGGTCAATGTCATCATCGGCACGGGAAATCGTGTAGGAGGCACCGCCAATTCTTTTTCTCAGATCGTTTGGAATGCACAAGCCAAATTTTTAGAAATCTCTTTCGATAAAGCAGGAGCCTGCAGCGCTTTTGTGCTGTTGAGTAGCCAACAATTTACAGCCGTGCCTTTTGCCTTGTATGCAGCCAATTCAGGTACACCGGGGCCAGCTGGCCCTGCAGGTCCTACCGGTGTCACTGGTGCTACTGGAGCCACTGGGCAGGCTGGTTCTTCGGGCCTTACAGGTCCCCAAGGGCCGGCAGGGAGTACAGGTTCAAGCGCCTTTCAAGTGGCTGTTGCTGCTGGATTTGTAGGAACTGAAACACAATGGCTTGCTTCCTTACAAGGGACTGCAGGAGTTGCCGGTCCTCAAGGGCCTACAGGCGCTACAGGGCCATTGGGCCCACTAGGAAACACAGGTTCAAGTGCCTATCAAGTTGCAGTTGCCGCAGGTTTTGTCGGTACAGAGGTGCAATGGTTAGCTTCTTTGCGCGGCGTAGCAGGCGCACCTGGCCCTCAAGGGATCCAGGGCTCTGCTGGGGTTAATGGAAGCAATGGTGTCAACGGTACTAATGGTACGAGCGCTTATCAACAATGGCTTTTTTCAGGAAATACCGGTTCTGAAGCGGATTTTCTTGCTGCCTTACGGGGTGTACCAGGTACAGCTGGCGCTACTGGCCCTCAAGGAGCCCGAGGGACGGACGGAGCAGCGGGTGCTCAAGGTTCTGCCGGCACAGCAGGTGCTACGGGTCCCCAAGGGCCCGCTGGATCAACTGGGGCCAATGGCCAAAATGGGCAGAATGGCCCTAGTGCCTATCAAGTCGCTGTCAGTACTGGTTTCGTGGGAACTGAAGCGCAGTGGCTAGCTTCGATAAGGGGTGCTTCGGGTCCAATAGGTCCAGTAGGCCCAACAGGAATACAAGGAACCGCAGGACCGATCGGACCTGCAGGCCTAACCTGGCGAGGAGCTTGGTCTGCCACAGGCACCTATGTGAAAGATGATGTGGTGGGTTTCAATGGGGCCTCTTATTTCTGCCTTGCTCCGGTTAGTAATTCTAGCTCCACGCCTACAAGTGATCCAACCAAATGGGCTTTACTAGCCTCTCAGGGAGCAGACGGTCCCCAAGGGCCTACTGGATCCGCTGGTGCGGCAGGCGCTCAAGGTTCGGCAGGCTTGACTGGTCCTACCGGTCCGGCGGGACCTCAAGGAACGCAAGGCCCTACCGGTGCCATCGGTGCACAAGGAGTGCAGGGGGGCATTGGAGCTACAGGGCCACAAGGACTGCAAGGTCCTATTGGAGCCACAGGTACGCAAGGCCCAATTGGTCTCACAGGCCCCCAAGGAACTAATGGTACCAATGGTGCCAACGGAATATCGGCCTACCAAGCTTGGTTAAACGCTGGCAATACCGGAACAGAGTCCGCTTTCCTTACTTCTCTTACTGGGCCTGCGGGAGCTGCAGGCGCTGCGGGTGCACAAGGTCCGAGTGGTCCTACTGGCCTAACAGGTCCAGCAGGTACGCAAGGAGCTACTGGCGCGAAAGGCGATATTGGTTTAACCGGATTGCAAGGGACTGTTGGAGCTACCGGCCCAGCCGGCCCTACTGGTGCAGCAGGCGCTGATGGAGCCCAAGGTCCAGCAGGTCCACAAGGAGCTACTGGCGCGAAAGGCGATATTGGTTTAACCGGATTGCAAGGAACTATCGGAGGTGCTGGCCCAGCAGGCCCAACTGGTGCAGCAGGTGCAACTGGACCTCAAGGACCAATTGGTGCTACAGGTTTAGCGGGAACTAATGGAGCGGCAGGCGTTACGGGTCCAGCTGGCCCAGCGGGTGCTCAAGGAATTGCAGGTGCTAAAGGGGATACGGGTACAACTGGTTTGACGGGTCCGCAAGGTCCAGCAGGTTCTCAAGGTGTGAAAGGGGATACAGGGACAGCGGGTACGAATGGAACCAACGGAACCAATGGTACAAACGGAGCTGTAGGTGCTATTGGACCCACTGGTCCAACAGGCCCACAGGGTCCAGCAGGTGCTACAGGTGCCACAGGTGCAACTGGAGCCGCTGCTACTTCCGCCAATTTTGTAGACCTGACGACTAATCAAACGATAGACGGTGCCAAGCAATTCCAAAAAGCGGCGACGAATTTAAGAGCTACAATTGCAGGATCTAATACTATTGATTTTAGCCAAAGTAACCTAGCCTCTACCAATGTCGGAGGAGCTAATCCAGTATATATTTTATCAAACATAAAGGATGGGGGTGCTTATACCTTGGTCCTCACCAGTACCACCGACTCTGGAGCGCCTACATTTTCAGTGGCTGGGTTTTCCACAGTCAAATACATGGGAACCACTTCCTTGACGGCAGGAAAAGACCATATTTATTCCTTTATCGCCGTAGGTTCTGTGGTGTATGTCAGTATGGCTACCGAAAACTAAACAGATATGAAAAAGATAGTATTCCTAATTCTTCTTTTAAATATTTATGATGTTGGACAGCTTCAGGCCCAACTTTTTGGGGGACAGCTCAAGTCAACCCCTTCTCCTTTTACACCTGGCCATGTGAATTGCAATCCAAAATTTCAAACTGCCGTGGTGGAGGTAACGAGTCTCACTGGGCGAATATGGATGGATCGAAATTTGGGCGCAGAGCAAGTTGCAACCTCTCCCACCGATCCGAAGTCATTTGGTGATTTGTACCAGTGGGGAAGGTGGGCTGACGGCCACCAATGTCGAAATTCAGGAACAAGATCTACGGTAAGTTCCATAGATAGACCAACTCATGATGATTTTATAACAGTATCATTCAATAGTGCTTCTGATGATTGGAGGAGCCCTAAAAACAATGCCATGTGGGGCATAAATCGGTCTTCAGGAGGGGTCAACAATCCTTGCCCAACGGGGTTCAGATTGCCTACAGAGGACGAACTAAGAGATGAAAGAAGAAGTTGGGTTTCAATTGGAGGGAGTACCAGTAATGGGGCTTTTAATTCAGTCTTAAAACTGCCTTTATCTGGCTATAGAGAACAAACTGGGGAAATTTTGGCTGAAGCCCAAGGATCACCCTATGGGTTTATTTGGGGGCAGGATGTGGCGGGCTCGGATGCTCCAAGCGATGCTCGAGCTTTGGCGTATTTTAGCGGCAATGCTTTTGAAAATAATTACAATCGTGCGCGAGGGTATGCTGTTCGTTGTATAAAATTCTAGAATTGGGATTTTCGTTAGTTTTATTTTCTAATCTGCTCTAATTTGGGACTTCTTTCAAGTTTATGTAATTCAGGCACTATGAAAAGAAGCGTAATTCTAGGGTATATTTTAATTTTTGGTTGCTTTCAATCCATTGCCCAAACTATATCTGGGACCTTTCCTTCCCTTGCCAACCAAACCCTTAGTCTAGAAGGCACAAAGGGATTTGATACCTACTCCATCGGGACTGCAAAAGCAGATGAAAAAGGGCAATTCTCGCTTTCCTATTCTCCTCAAGATTATGGAATCGCCTTTCTTTCTGGGGAAGATAAAAAGCCTTTTGTGGTGATTTTGGAAAAAGTAGCAGTTCGCTTGGAAGGGCAAGTGCTCAGTGAGGCGAGCAGCATTCGAATTTTAGAAGGGCAGGAAAACCGCTGGTTTGAACAATATACCCAAGAGCAGGGGAAGCGTGAACAGGCCTTAAGTGCCTGGGCATATCTGCAAAACCTGTATCAAAAGGACCCACTTTTTGCAACCCAGCAGGCGCCTAATAAAGCCATTGGAGGGGAGGTCATCCGACTTCAGCAGGAGGATGGACAATTTATAAATGCGCTTCCAACCGAAAGCTTCGTTCGTTGGTTTCTACCCATCCGCAAGTTGGTGAGTTCCGTGGGTGCCATTGCCCAGTACCGAACTGCCGAACTCCCACAGACCATAGCTGCCTTTCGGACTATGGATTATGCCGATCCACGATTCCAGAAGAGTGGACTTTTTCGAGATGTCTTTGAAAGCCAGTTTTGGTTGCTTGAAAACTCAGGTGGGACACTAGACGAGATCTATAAAAAAATGGAAGTCTCGATAAATGCCATTTTATTGAGTGTGGGAAAGAATGCTCCCCTCTACAACGAGGTGACCGCCTATTTGCTAGAACTTCTCGAACGCCGAAGTTTGACCACTGCGGCAGAATACCTGGCGCTTACCGTACTTGCCCAAGAAAAGATCGCCATTCAGCCTCGGTTGGCAAACCAGCTGGAGGGCTATCGGGCAATGAAGTTAGGGACGGTAGTTCCTGATGTCCAATTTACAGGGGATATCTTGCTTCAAGGCAAGCCCATTACCTATCCCAGCCGCTTAACTGAGGTGGCAGCTCCCTACCGCTTGGTGATTTTTGGAGCCAGTTGGTGCCCTGCTTGCACAGAGGAGATGACCCAGCTGATTCCCTTGTATGAAAAATGGAACAAGCTTGGACTTGAAGCTATTTTTGTTTCTCTAGATACAGATCCAACCGCCTTTCAAGCGTATTCGCAGGGGATGCCATTTATCGCCTTTTCGGATTACAAGAAATGGGATACGAAGGCAGTTGCGGATTACTATGTCTCGAGTTCACCCTCTTTTTACTTGATTGATCAATCCGGAAAGCTTCTCTTGCGTCCGCAATCTGCAAAGCAAATTGACGCCTGGGTAGACTGGAAGTTGAGTGGGGATACGCAATAAGGGGACTTATTGTAATAAGTACCTGCCTGGCGGCAGGCAGGCCAAGTACCAAGTAGGGAATACAGTAGAAATACAATAGAAATAAACCGAGCAAGCTCGGTGAAATAGGGAATTCAGGTGCTAATACAACCTATTTCACGAAGCGTAGCGAAGTCTATTTCCACCCTATTTCCATCGTATCTCGTACCTCGTACTTTGCACACCTGCCTTTGCGTCTAAAAACTTCCCCTTAGAATTTGTAGTCAAAGCACTTTAGCACACGATCTCGCTGCCCTCTTCTGCGCTGGTTACCGGCCAGAAACTGGTACCTAAGCGAAAATTCGTGTGATCCTTTGGTATTTGCTCCGACTTGAGAAATCATCCAGTCATAGGAATAGCCTAATATCACCCCATTTTGAAGAGATACGCCAAAAATACCGATGAGTGATTCGTAGTTTTTCAATTCCTTTTTAGCCATCAGGCCACGGAACCCAAGTCCGAAAATAAAGGAATCATATTTAGTTTGTGCGCTAAGGTCCAACTGTGAAAAAACGCCTTGTTTTTTGAAGTTTCCCATGATGGAGAAATACCGCTCTCGATCATTACTCCAATAGCCAGCAGAGCCTAATTCTTTCTCCCAACCTGCTTGGATACCGTATTTGATTGGTAAAAACTCAAACTCACTGTAAGTTGAGTTTAACATTTTCGGATTATTTAAATGGTGGCCGCTAATTCCAATCCAAAAATCGGGGTTGGCATACATCAGACCCACGCCTAAATCTAAATAGCCAAAAGGGTCCAATTGCTCTAGCATATCAATGGAATTGGGGTTGATGGTCCGATTGAAAATGTCTATTTGATCCCCATAAATCAGGTTTTCTAAATTACCGCTTCGCCTAGCATAAGTTATTTGGGTACCCATTCGAAGGCTGGACAGGTCAGATAATTTAAGGCTATAGGCATAAAGCAATCCAAGTTCAGTTGTATTCAAGCTCATGTTCTCTTCATTATAGGAGTTGGCCACTAGGCCAATTCCGCTTTGAAGATCAAAGCTGTAGTGATCTATATAAGCTGAGTAGCCGTTGAAATCAAAATCAAGTCCTGGCCATTGTTTTCTATAATTTATTCCCATTCGGGTAAGTTCACTAGATCCAGTTAAAGCGGGATTCAGGTTGAGCGGCCCAGAGTAAAACTGTGAAAAGTGAAAATCTTGTGCCAATACTCCGGGAGCAAGTAGTATGCTGAAAAGTAGAATAAGTATCTTTTTCATAGTTTACCTGCCTAAGTAGAATACAGAGGATCTATCAAATACACGTCCGTCCAAGGTGGTGTACCTAACTTTACATACATAATTGCCAATTGGGGCTTTGCCTCCATTGTATTTACCGTCCCATCCTTTAGATTCCAATTCTTTAGATTCAAAGAGTAATTCTCCCCACTTATTCATGATGAGTACATGGATGTCTTTGATGTAGATAAATTTGGGATAGAAATGGTCGTTTACACTATCGTCATTCGGAGTGAAGACATTCGGGAATTCGATGTAATGGTCTGTAATGATTATTTCTTTGGTTATACTTACCACGCATCCATCCAAATCTCTCAACTTTAATTCAATTAGATAGGTGCCTGCCTTGGCATAGGTGTGCTTTGGCTCCCATTCCTGACTTGTTTCACCATCTCCAAAATCCCAAGAGACCTCCTTGTATTTACCAATACTTGAATTCTTAAACTGTACCTCAAAGTTGACCAAGTTTTCATAGGAGAAGCCGAAGGATGCAGATGTATAATCAAATTCGGGCACCAAAGGATCCGTTTCGATGACCTCCATTCGCTTGGTTTGGATACATCCACGAGAATCTGTGACGGTCACAATAAATACGCCCAATTCTTGGGTATCCATGGTCAAGCCTCCATTGGTTTGGGTGCCTCTATTCCAAGAAACAGTGTAGGGTGCGACACCGCCAGTAACGGATACCTTAAAGTTGGATTTGATTCCTCTAGGAGAACAAATTCGTTCTGAAGTCCGAACCACAGTTGCTGCTAGAGGTAAAGGACGGATGACTGTAAATTGGCGTAAAATTCTACATCCCATGGCATCTACCAATTCCAAGCTATAGGAGCCAGGTGCGATACCTACCAAATTTTGAGATTTTGCTCCATTGCTCCACGTGTAGGTATAGGGAGGTGTACCTCCAAATGGAGTAATTGAAATTGAGCCTGAGTTCGGATCATCGCAGTCCAGTGCGTCGGTTACTGTTGAAGAGAGGTCTAACGCTTGAGGTTCGTTGATTACAAACTGTCGCTCAATTTTACATCCCCCTGCATCGGTAATGACGACACTGTAGACTCCTTTGTCGAGGTTGTTGAGGGTAGGTTCTTGTGGGCCGTGTGCCCATTGAATCTTAATAGGAGCTTTGCCTCCTATGATATTGAGTTGGATGGAACCGTCCTTTTTGCCAAAGCAGGAGATGTTTTTGACTACTTCTTGCAAGTCATAGACAGGAGCCTCTGCTATGGTGGTACTGATACCCACCGTACAGCCTTTTGCATCTGTTACCGTAGCGGTATAGGTCCCAGGCGATAGATTTTGGAGGCTAAAGGAAGTAGACAGGTTGTTCCAACGAATGGTGTACGGAGCAGTTCCTCCGGCTGGTATTACCCGAATGGTGCCATTATTTGCACGGTAACAAGCCACATCTGTTTTCTGAATGGTGAAACTTAAAGCTGCACTAGGTTGGGTTACCACGAGTCCGCTGAGTTCACTCAAGGCACAACCATTTGCATCCGAAACGCGAAGCGTATAGCTTCCTGCTCGGAGACCCGTAAATGTGTAGCTCAGGTTAGGGGAAAGGATCGATTCTGAAACTGGAAATCCAGTGACGCTAGATCCACTCAATTCGTAGCGATAAGGACCAACCGATGCTTTTTTGATAGTTACAGTAAGTGAGCCGTCTCGTCCATCAAAGCAGGAAACGTCGGTGATTTGGACGTCATCTCTTGTAATTAGCAGTTCATCTGGCTCATCGAGGGTGTAGGTAGCCTTTGAAATACAATTTTTACTATCCAATACGGTAACCTCGTAGGTACCAGCAACCAAGCCTACTAGTTTGGCTAGGTTAGATCGGAATCCATTTGGACCTTCCCAGAAGATTTTGTAGCCCCCATTTCCGCCTGTAATCCCTAAGTCAATCACCCCATCACTTCCATTTTTACAGCTGATTTCAAACCCATTGAAATTAGAGATGGTTGGCGTGAGGACAATTGGTTTAGGTTGTGTTATTTCAAAAATTCTAGTAATTACACAGCCAATTTTGTCCGTGATGATCAACTCATAAGATCCTGCAGACAAATTGCTGAGGTCCTTTGTCGTAGATCTAAATCCACTTGGACCTGTCCATGCATACACGTAAGGCGGGATTCCACCTGTTACCGTCATCGCTATTGCGCCATCTTTTCCATCTGGACAGCTGACCATGGTTAGGGCAGAAGTAAGTAGGATTTGTGTTGGCTCTGTGATCGTCACAGATAAGGAGCTGGTACACAGTAATGCATCAGTAACCAAAACCTGGTAGGTGCCCGAAAGTAAGCCAGTTAAATCTTTATTGGTGGATGTATATCCTCCTGGGCCGGTCCAGGCATATTGGTAAGGCGATCTTCCCCCTGTCACGTTGATCTGGATGCTTCCTTTTGAATCTCCAAAGCAGAGGTTGTTTTCCTTTTTCGCCAAGGTGGTTGCAAGTACTACTGGCTCGGTTATTTCAAATCTTTGTGTGTATGGGCAAGAATTTTGATCCGTGACCACAAGCACATAACTTCCTGGACCAACGTTTCTTAGGTCTTCTGGTACGAGTGAACGTTTGATTTCACCAACTCCATCTTTAATCCAAACGAACTGATAGGTTCCTGTACCGCCTGTTACATTGCGGATAAAAATATTGCCATTATTTGCACCACCGCAAAGCACATTTTGAGCTGCTGCATCTACACGGATAGGTTCAGGGCTTCGGATTTCATAGGGTTGAACCAATTTACAATTCACTGCATCAGTAATTGTTAGTTGGTAATTTCCTGCTGCCAAGTTGGTCAAATTGAGGCTAGTGGAGGAAAAACCATTGGGTCCAGTCCACAAATAAGTGTAGGGAGGGGTGCCTCCTCTTACTTGATGGGAAATCGATCCGTTTTTATCTCCAAAGCAAGCCACATTAAATCCATTGTAGTTCGATAGGTTAGCATTGGTAACTTGAATTGGCTCTAATGGCTGGGTAAGTACAATAGGTCCCAAATTCTTTTGGCACCCATTTGCATCTACCAAGGCTAGGGTATACTGCCCCGCTTTCAGATTGGAGAATGTGTAAATATTAGCATTCGTAGCACCGGAGGTCAATGATACGGAGGCGCCGCTAAAGTCGGTACCTGTAAGGGTAAATGTATATTGGGTGACGCCTCCAAATCCGACACTGATAATTCTTCCAGTAGCGTCTCCATAGCAGACAATATTTCTTCTTTGTAAAACCTCTTCCTCAAGGCGTAATTCATTGGGCTGATTTAAAGTGAAGTTTTTGGACACCTCACAGCCATTGGAATCGGTCACCTTGACAGTGTAAGTACCGGCACGAACACCCGTCAAATTTGCGGCTGTTTGCATGCCTGTTGGCACTAGGCCTCCGTTAGAAGCAGTCCAGAGGTAAGTAAAGGCACTTGTGCCACCGGTAACCGATAGCGCAATGTTTCCATCTGATGCTCCAAAACAGGAGATTTGAAAGCCATTATAGCTAGAGAGGGTCTCGTTGATGACTACAAGTTGTGGCTCAGTGATTACAAAGGTCTTGGTTTGGGTACACAATCCAGACCCTTCTCCAACGTTCACGGTGTAGGTGCCTGGTGCCAAGTCATCGATACTTTGGGCAGTGGAAGTAAATCCATTCGGCCCAGTCCACGAATAGGTATAACCTGCTGGATCTGTCGGCAATTTTCCTCCTGTAGGATTAAGCTCGATTTTACCATCGTTTGCACCAAAGCAGGAAATGCCAAATCCATTATAGCTCAATGGCTCGCCATTGATGACGATAGGGGATTTGACCGTAACTACAAGGTTAAAGGATGATCCAGCACAGCCGGTTGCGCTAGTAGGGGTAACCTGATAAGTGACTACCTCTGGAGTCGTTCCCGTATTGATTAATGCTTGGCTAATTGCAATCGAGTTTTGTGGCGTGGTTTGATTTACTGCTCCAGTAATGTTTGGATGTGAGACCACAGTCCAGGTAAACTTT
>JBIIFN010000193.1:0-3919 GCA_044237325.1 Algoriphagus sp. | reverse complement strand
ATATAAGAAATGGATCGAGTAAGTTATTGCTCTTGTCAGTCAAAAAGAAGTGCACACGATTAAAAATACTTTTTTTCACTATTTATTTATTGTTTTTCAATAAATTTTTACTGATCTTTGTGAAAATCATAAAAACATGAATCAACCGCTCAACACTTGGAAAGAGAAGTGGACCCAACAACCCACCTTAATGCTCATTACTGTCATCATCTGGTCGATTTTTATCGGCTTGTGCATTCAGGCCGGAACCTTGCTTTTCACATCCGTTTATAGTTTTTTCAAACCTACAGTAGCTCAAGACCTGTATGAAGGATTGAATTTATATCCCTTACTCCAACAGGATGTTTGGTTCTATGGGGGTATTGTCACCCTTATCCTTTCCATTGCCATTTTAAAGGCGCAGCTGTTTTACACCATGATTCGGATTTTCCTCAAGATTGATTTGATACATCCCTTCAGTAAGGAAATCGCCAAGCTGATCAGCACACTCAGTTATATCGCCTTTGAAATATGCTTTTTTCTTGCGATGGCAAGAGGCTGCGCAAGCTGGTTGATCAAGCGTTCATTCGAATTAGAAGGACTGCAATCCTACCTCTCAGGGGCATTTGAATATTTCTTGTTGAGCGCACTGATTTTTGCCATTGCGCAAGTATTTAAGCGAGGCGTAGAGATTCAGGCTGAAAACGAACTCACCGTCTAAGCCATGGCAATCGTAGTAAACCTAGATGTGATGATGGCCAAACGAAAAATGTCCCTCAACGAGCTGTCCGAGAAAGTGGACCTCACCCTTTCCAACCTTTCCATTCTCAAAACCGGCAAAGCCAAAGCCATCCGATTCAGTACCTTGTCTGCCCTCTGCAAGGCACTAGATTGTCAGCCTGGCGACTTATTGGAGTATGTGCCAGAAACCATGTAGCCGAAAAAGAAAAAACCACATAGACACATAGAAAATGAGAGAATTTGAGGTTATTCTATGGGCCTATTTGGTTAAATAATTAGGCGCCAAGATGGATTAAAATCTATGTGCCTATGTGGTATAAAGTTATGTGGTTTACCTAATTTGTAACTTTAAACCCGAATCAATCACTTAATGGCTCAACCCAACACTCAGATCGACCAATTTCTCCTCGAAGGATGCATGCGCTGCTCTTTGGGTGCTACCCCAGCTTGCAAGGTGCTACTTTGGACGGATATTTTAGAGTTTTTGCGACAACTGATCTTGGAAACGGAACTTCAGGAAGAACGCAAATGGGGTGTACCGACTTACACACTCAATGGCAAAAACGTGGTGATGTTGGGGGTCTTTAAGGATTCCTGTGTGTTGAGTTTTATCAAAGGACAGCTCCTCCCCGATCCCAAGGGGCTGCTCGAACTACCGGGCCCCAACTCTCGTGAAGGCAGAATCCTTCGATTTACCAAACTCAGCCAAGCTACGCTGTTGGAAAAAGACATCCGGCACTACCTGCAAGAGGCCATTCTGGTAGAGCAATCTGGAAAGAAGGCAGCACCTAGTTCAAGCCCACAAGAGCTCCCCGCCGAACTCCTTCAAAAATTCACGGAGCATCCCGGTCTAGAAGCTGCATTTTTTGCACTCACACCAGGTCGGCAGCGAGGCTACCTCATCCACTTTTCTGGAGCGAAGCAGTCACCTACCCGACTGAGTCGCATCGACAAATGTGTCCCAAAGATCTTTGCGGGCAAAGGGATGATGGATTAAATCGGATTGGTTAAAAGATTAATGAAAAACCTTTTATCCATTTTTTAAGAATCGTCGATAAAAAGAGGTAGATTAAATTACCTTTTACCACTACCGAAATTTGATTTTTTGATTGCTTTTTGAACGTTTAGCCATCCATTCGAAGGCTAAAAATTTTTAATTGTTTCCTGATCAGGAAACTATTTTTTCAACTAATCCGTTTAATCCATGAAATCCCAAAAGTTTGAAGTTAAATTCCTTGAAGAAGCGGTTGAATTTCTAGATCTACTTGATGAGAAAGTCCGAGATAAAATCATTTATAACATCACAAAGGCCCAATTTTCAACCAACAAAGAGCTATTGAAAAAGCTGAATGAAGAAATTTGGGAATTCAGGACACTTTACCAAAGCATTGCCTATCGGCTTTTTGCTTTTTGGGACAAATCCGAAAAAGATCGAGCACTTGTGATTCTCACTCATGGATTGATTAAAAAACTGAAAAAACTCCAAAGGCTGATTTGGTCAAATCACAGCGGTTAAGAAACAGCTACTTTGAAAGCAAATAAACAACCTCTTAAGATTATTCTACATCTGACTACCATGAAAAATAAACCACTTCAGCAATTCTCCCTAGAAGAGATCACCGATAAATACATTGGGAAGAAAGGAAGCGAAAAACGCGATGCATTTGAAAATGAATTACGATTAGACTTATTAGGCGAAGCCCTTAAACAAACACGAATCAAGCAAAAGCTTACCCAAGCGGAATTGGGAAAGCTTGTTGGAGTTCAAAAATCTCAAATATCAAAACTTGAAAACAGTGTGAAAGATGCAAGATTTGAAACAGTGCTCAAGGTTTTTAAAGCATTGAATACCCGCATCACATTCAAATTAGAGTTGGAAGAAACTACTTCCTAACACTCAGATTCTACCTATTGCTCCCATCCTAACACCTTCCTTTTTAACTTTTTTAACTAGCCACCCCAGTTGACTACCCATTGTAATCCTAGCAATTACCTGCGTTCTTTGTAGGAGCAAGATTATACCAAGTGAACATGTCCCAAGCCACCCTCATCCAGCAAGTAACCCTCGTCAACGAAGGCAAAATCCAGGTTGCCGACGTCCTGATCCAAGGGGAACGCATTCAAAAAATCGGTTCCATCCCTACTCAAGACCAGTACCAGCTCGTGGATGGCCGCGGCAAGTACTTGCTTCCTGGTGTGATCGACGGACAGGTACACTTTCGTGATCCCGGACTAACCCACAAGGCAGATCTCACGAGCGAAAGTAAGGCAGCCATCGCCGGTGGTGTCACCTCCTTTATCGAGATGCCCAACACCCGTCCCAATACGCTGACCCTCGAGCTCTGGGCTGACAAATACGAACTGGCCTCCACAAAATCCTTGGCCAACTATGGCTTCTTACTGGGCATCACCGCCGACAACTTGGACGAGGTCATCCAATGGGACACCTCCAAGCACCTGGCCATCACGGATGATGGGCTGTATTTTACAGGAAAGGGAAATATCCTCGCAGATCAACCCGCCATGTTGGAGAAACTTTTTGCAGCGCACAAAGGACTCATCGCCATCCACTCCGAGAAGGAGGAGATTATCGAGAAAAATGAGGAACTCTACCGTGAAAAATACGGAGAAAATGTGCCCATCGCCTGTCACCCACTAATCCGAAGCGAACAAGCCTGCTACGAAGCGACTGAACGGGCCATTGGCCTTGCCGAAAAACATGGGGCCAGATTGCATATCCTCCACCTGAGCACAGCCAAGGAAACGGATCTTTTCCGCAACGACATCCCACTGGAAGCGAAAAATATCACCACCGAAGTTTCGGTACACCACCTCTGGTTTACGGACCAGGACTACGAGCGCCTTGGCGCCTTAATCAAGTGGAACCCCGCCATCAAAACCCAAAAAGACAAGGATGGCCTACTTGCTGCGCTCCTTGATGACCGTATCGACATCATTACTACCGACCATGCACCACATACTTTGGAAGAAAAGCAAAAGCCTTACTTCCAGTCCATGTCGGGCGCTCCTCTGGTGCAGCATTCCCTCAACTGTCTCCTTGAATTCTACGCGCAAGGCAAAATCAGTCTCGAAAAAATCGTGGAGAAAATGTGCCACAACCCTGCCATCCTCTACCGCATCAAGGAACGCGGCTACATCCGTGAAGGCTACTTTGCCGATTTGACCCTAGTGGATCTCA
>JBIIFN010000192.1:0-3928 GCA_044237325.1 Algoriphagus sp. | reverse complement strand
CAGCAGGTAAAATCCCACAAAGAGCAGACCGCCGAGGCCCTTGCCGTACTGGTACCTTAAAAACTGCTCCACCACGCCTCCAAAAAAGTAGAAGGTAAACATGTTGAACAGCAGGTGGGTGTAGTCCTTGTGGATGAAGCCGGACAGTACAAAGCGGTCCCACTGCTGCCTGTGATGAATGCGGTAGGGGGCAAACATCCAGCGCTCCATCACCGCGGGCCGGTTGAAGGCAAGGATGCTCAACAGGGCGGTGATGCCGATCAGTGCCGTGGTAAGGCTAAACGAAAGCTCCATGCGGCTATTTTTCGCGATGAATCAATTCTTCGGTCACCGTGCGCAGCGCTTGCTGGTAGGTGGCGTCTTTGGCCTGGAGGCCTTCAAACTGCCGGAAGCCTTCCGCAAAAAAGGACTGCATCTTTTGTTCGGTGAGCTGGCGAATGCCTAGTTCCTCGTAGATGGCTTTTACTGCGGTTACCTTTTGGGCCTTGTCAAACTCTTGGAGTGCCAGCAGTCGCTGCAATTCCTCCAGCTGTGGTCCTTTGGCTAACTCCAAGGCTTTGATCAATAAGAACGTCTTTTTGTTGGCGATAATGTCGCCACCTACTTGCTTTCCAAACTTGGCCTGGTCGGCATACACATCGAGAAGATCGTCCATGAGTTGGAAGCCTACTCCAATATTGACGCCGAAGGCATAGATCTTTTCGACATCACCTTTTTCGGCCCCGGCCAAAATAGCGCCCAGTTGCAAGGCAAAACCCAGCAGTACGGCAGTTTTCAACTTGATCATCTCCAAGTAGTCTTCTTCCTGAACGGTCTGGTACGCTTCAAAGTTCATGTCCAGCTGCTGCCCTTCGCATACTTCTGCGGCGGTCTTGTTAAAGAGGCGAATCACCTCAGGGAGAAGCGCAGGAGCGGTGGGAAGGAGAAGGTCGTAGGCCCGTACCAGCATGACATCTCCCGAGAGAATGGCAATGTTGGCGTTCCACTTTTCATGTACCGTCGCCTGCCCGCGTCGGAGCGGCGCCTGATCCATGATGTCGTCGTGCATGAGGGTGAAGTTGTGAAACACTTCCACCGCAGCCGATTGGCTCAAAATCTCTTCAGGGTTTTTGCCGTACATACCGTAGGCCAAAAGCGAAAGCAAGGGCCGAATGCGCTTGCCTCCTAGGCTCATGATGTAGGTAATCGGATCGTACAGTTCGGGGGGTGAGCTGCCAAACTTGTGGGTGCTGATGTGCTGCTCTAGCTTAGTTAAAAGCGCGTGGACGAGACTTTTTTCTGTCATTATCTGCAAATTCCAAATCTATTGTTCTTCGGTCAATATCGGTGTTAACTACCCGGACCATCACTTTGTCTCCCAAAGTGATCATTTTTTTACTTTTTGAGCCGATGAGGCGTACGTTTTTGGCGTCAAACTCGTAGTAATCGTCGTTCATGTCTTGCACACGAATCATCCCCTCACACTTGGTTTCGGTGATTTCAACGAATACGCCCCACTCCGTTACCCCACTGACAATGCCCTCGTAGTCACGCTGCTCTGCTAGGGACATGTACTCCACCTGCTTGTACTTGATGGAGGCGCGCTCGGCATCGGCGGCACGTTTTTCACGCTCTGAAGAATGCTGGCATTTTTGTTCCCAAGGACCAGCCTCAGGTGACTTGCCCCCTTCGAGGTAGTGCTCCAGAAGGCGGTGAACCATCATGTCAGGGTACCTTCGGATCGGGGAAGTAAAGTGGGTATAGTGGGCAAAAGCCAAACCAAAGTGGCCTTTGGGTTCGGTGGTGTATTTGGCCTTGGCCATGCTGCGGATGGCGAGCTGCTCGAGTACGTTTTGCTCGGGCTTGCCCTGAATTTCATCCATCAGCTTGTTGAGGGCGGTGGCGACTTTTTGTGGATTGGTGACGTCCATGGCATGGCCAAAGCGCTTGGCAAATCCAGAGAAGGTTTCCAGTCTATCCAAGTCCGGGCTGTCGTGGGTGCGGTACACAAAGGTGTCCATGCCCTGGTGCTTTTGGTAGATGAACTCGGCCACGTACTTGTTGGCCAGCAGCATAAACTCCTCGATGAGCTTGTGGATGTCTTTGCGTTCCTTCACGAAGAGGCCCAAGGGAGTGCCTTTTTCGTCGAGCTTAAACTTTACCTCCACCGTTTCAAAGTTGACAGCACCCTGCTTAAAGCGTTGTTGGCGGATTTTTTTGGCCAGTTCGTTGAGTAGGGTTAGCTCAGCAAAATTGTCTCCCGACTGGGTGTCGATGCACTCCTGTGCCTCTTCGTAGGCATAGCGCCTGTCGGAGTGGATCACCGTGCGGCCAATCCAATGCTTGATCACGTGGGCATCTTGGTTGATTTCAAAGACGCAGGCAAAGGTCAACTTGTCCTCGTGTGGACGTAGGGAGCAGAGGCCATTGCTAAGGCGTTCGGGTAGCATGGGGATGGTGCGGTCTACGAGATAGACCGACGTGGCCCGGTTGTAGGCTTCTTTCTCTAGGGCTGTTTTTGGCTTGACGTAGTGGCTGACATCGGCGATGTGCACGCCCACTTCCAAGTTGCCGTTGTCCAGCTTGCGGTAGGAGATGGCGTCGTCAAAGTCCTTAGCATCCACCGGATCGATGGTGAAGGTAAGCACGTCACGAAAATCCTTTCTTGCAGCAATTTCTTTCTTGGTGATCTCCTCAGAGATGGCATTTGCCTCTTCCTCGGCTTCCTTTACATA
This sequence comes from Algoriphagus sp., assembly GCA_044237325.1. GTDB lineage: Bacteria > Bacteroidota > Bacteroidia > Cytophagales > Cyclobacteriaceae > Algoriphagus. Next base: position 1,214 of record JBIIFN010000192.1, on the reverse strand, counting down.
CTCAAAGGGGAGGCCAAACTCTGCCATGATGGAGTGGATTTCCACTTCGTGGAGGCCAGCCTTGCCCAATACGCGGATGACCTTACCTGTTGGGTTTTTGTCATCTTCGCGCCATTCTTCCAGCTTGACGATGACCTTTTCGTTATGGTTGGCACCCATCAATTCACCACGGTGAACGAAGATGTCTTTGTGCATTTTTTTGAAGTCGGGCACGACAAAAGCAAAGCGGGGAGAAATCTCCACGCGGCCGACAAATTCATCGCGGTGGCGTTCCATGATTTCCAAGACTCGCCCTTCTACGCGGCCGGTTTTGCCTTTTTCAGGGTAAACCATCACACGTACCTTGTCGCCATCAAGAGCGTGCTTGAGGTCTGCTTCTTTGACTAGGATATCGCCTTCTACGGCGTCTGGCTGGTCGGGTAATATAAAGGCAAATCGGGCATTGACGTAATCCACCGTGCCGGTGATAAACTCAGGGTCTTCGTTAGACGAAAAGTAATTGCGCGCGTTTTTGGAAATTTTGCCAGCGGCGGCAAGCTGGAAGAGAACGGGTTCTACCCCGCCTTTATTCAAGGAGTCTCGGATTTCAAGCCGCTTGATGAGTTGTGTGGCGTTGAATTCTTCCCCAAAGTGTGCGTTTAAAAATTGGAGGATTCTCCGCGCCAAGGAGGCGCTGTCGTTTCCACCTTTTTGGCTAGAAGGTTTCTTTTTGGACTGTTTTCTATCTGGTTTTCTTCCCATGAGGGCGTCGTTTGTGCTAAGTTGAAAGATGTGGGTTGTCCAAGGGATCAGGTGCTTGGTCAACAAGGGTGGAGTTGGGGTACAGCAGCTCAACTTCTTGAGGTGCTGACTGCGGATGCATGGCAAGGAAGATGCGAGCGGTTACTTCCACGTCACGTAGGCAGTAGTCGCTAATTTTTTCAAGGTCCTTGTCCAGGTAGTAGGCGGCATTGACCTCGCTACCGTTGATGGATTCCTTGGAACTGGGGATGCCAAAAGCTGCGGCCAAAAGTTCCAAGCGGGTATAGTACTTGTAATCGCCAAATCGCCAGAGTTCCATGGTATCCAAGTGCCGGATTTCCCAAGGCTTTTTGCCTGCAAGTTGAAGGGGTTCAGGAAGTGAGATGCCGTGGATAAGCATCCGCCGACAGAGGTAAGGAAAGTCAAATTCCTTGCCATTGTGTGCACAAAGTACCCACTTTTTCTTTTCTAAA
>JBIIFN010000050.1:0-14093 GCA_044237325.1 Algoriphagus sp. | reverse complement strand
AAAATCACCTTGTGGGCTTCTTTATAAAAGCTTTCTACCTTTAAAATGTCAATGACAGTAGTCAAGGCATCCTTCTCTAGCATGAGTGCTCCAAGCACGGCCTCTTCCAAATCCACCGCCTGAGGGGGAACTTTGCCTAAAAAGTTGGTTGGGGAATCAAAAGCAGGTTTTTTGCGGTAACCTCGAGTGGAAGAATTGTTTTCAGTCATGTACCAAATTTACCTGCTGTAAAGGAAGAGTTTTAAACAATTTTTCCCATAGTTATCAACATGCCTCCAGGGCTTGATTTAAGGCTGTCTCGGCCAAACTCCGTGGCTTAAAATTAACAAGGAAAAGGTTGAAAAATAGCCCTTAATGGGGTATCCATGGCCTAAATGGCCATTCAGAAGAAAATAGGTTTATTTTTTCCTTGCTGGAAACACCGCCGATACGCATAAAAAAATAATCTGATTATCTCGTTTGTTACTAGTAACTAAAGAAAATGAGGTTGAAAGTTCAATTCAATGGGCTGGGGACCGTGGACTGTCGTCTGTGGGCAAAATGCAGTAATTCAAACAAACTTTACACCACTGGCATAATTGCGGATAAGCATAAAAAATAATTTACTCCGTAAACCTACCCCCAGCTCCGAGATTTTATAGGTAAGTTTGGAAAGCAAATAACCTAAGTCAATTTCTTCATGAAACAGTATCATTTCATAGCCATTGGAGGTGCAGTAATGCACAATCTCGCCCTTGCCTTGGTTGAAAAAGGCTACCAGGTCACTGGTAGCGACGATGAAATCTACGAACCTTCCAAAACACGCCTAAAGAAGGCCGGTATCCTACCTGAAGAGCAAGGCTGGTTTCCAGAAAAAATCCATTCCGGCCTCGAAGGCATCCTTCTCGGTATGCATGCGAGAATTGACAACCCCGAGTTGCTGCGTGCTCAAGAACTGGGGATTCCCGTATACTCTTTCCCTCAGTTTATCTACAACCAAAGTCAAGACAAAAAACGGGTAGTGATCGCCGGTTCCCACGGTAAAACCTCCATCACCTCCATCATCCTTCACGTCCTAAAAGACCAAGGACTAGACTTTGACTACCTGGTAGGTGCCCAAATTGAGGGCTTTGACCTTATGGTGCGCCTTTCCAATGCTCCTATCATCGTCATCGAAGGAGATGAGTACCTAACCTCACCCTTAGACCGGACACCGAAATTTTTTCACTACCACCACGACCTTTTATTAGTCAGCGGCATCGCCTGGGACCACTTCAATGTCTTTCCTGATTTTGAGGATTATGTACGTCAATTTGCTCAGCTCATTGACAAAACCCCTTCTACAGGCGCACTTATTTACTGCAACGTAGATCCCTTGGTGAAGAAGGCTTCGGAAGAGTCCAGTACCCAAGGTCGCAAGATCCCTTACCAGGCCCACCCTTCCCGCATTACCGAAGGAAAGACAGCCCTGATCACTCCTGCCGGAGAAGTGGAAATTGGTATTTTTGGTGATCATAACCTCCAAAATCTCCAAGGGGCACTGTATATCTGTGAGGAACTTGGTGTCACTGCGGAGCAGTTTTATGCCTCGATTGGCACATTCAAAGGCGCTGCCAAGCGACAAGAAATCCTTGCACAGCATCATTCTGGTATCCTATTCCGCGATTTTGCACATGCTCCCTCCAAACTCAAAGCGACCGTTCAGGCAGTAAAAAATCAGTTTCCAGGCCGACGCCTTATCGCTGTGCAGGAGCTACATACCTATTCCTCCCTCAACAAAGCCTTTCTACCTAACTATGCCCACAGCATGGATGAAGCTGATGTAGCCATTCTTTACCTCAACCCCCATGCGGTAGCCTTGAAAAAGCTTGAGCTGATGACTGAGGAAGAATTGAGAGCTGGATTTCAACGGCCCGACTTACTCCTATTTACCGATAGCGCCGCCTTACAGGATTACCTGGCCAGCCAAGACTATTCACAAACCAACCTGCTGCTCATGAGCTCGGGCAACTACGATAACATGGACCTGGAGGTCCTCAAAGATAAATTTACAAGCCATGCATCTTAACCTTAAAAACTCGATCGCCTTCTTTGACTTAGAAGCTACGGGCACAAACGTGTCAACAGACCGAATTGTGGAAATTTCTATCGTCAAATTGAATCCCGATGGTGGGCAGCAGATTTTTACACGACGAGTCAACCCGGGCATTCCCATTCCGCTTGAAGCCTCATTGATTCATGGTTTATACGACAAGGACTTAAAAAACGAGCCATCCTTCAAGGACATTGCACCCGATGTATTTCAATTTATTGGTCTAGCTGACCTGGCAGGCTTCAACGTCTTAAAATACGACATTCCCCTGCTGGTCGAGGAATTTCTTCGTTCCGGGATAGATTTTGATCTTGAAAAACGAAACTTGCTGGATGCACAGAAAATTTTCCATCTCATGGAAAAGCGAAACCTCACCGCAGCCTACAAATTTTACTGCGGTAAGAAACTTGAAAATGCACACAGCGCCGAAGCAGATACCTTGGCCACGGTGGATGTGTTTCGGGCACAAGTGGAACGCTACCTAGGTGAAACTGCGACGGACCTGCAGGGAAATACCCTCGGGGTATTTGAAAACGACATGAAAAAAATCCACGCCCTTGTCAACGAGCGAATGGTGGATCTTGCGGGTCGCTTTATATTCGATACACAGGGGCAGGAAGTGTTCAACTTTGGTAAGCACAAAGGAAAAACCATCGAGCAGGCACTCAAAGAAGAGCCTGGCTACTACGAATGGATGATGAAGGGGGATTTTCCACTTGACACGAAAAGAAAGCTTACCCAAATCAAATTGCGCGGCTTCAATGCGCGGAAATAACCTTACAGCTAACGCAAAAAAAAAGGCTGGCTTCCAAATTGGAGACCAGCCTTTTATTTTTAAAATCTGAAACAGAAACTGATTACTTGGCCTGCTCGTAGTAGGTCAAGGCCTCGGGCATACGGGCGGTCAAACGCTCAACCCGACGATCAGGACCTGGGTGGGTAGAGAGAAACTCAGGCGGAGTTTGCCCAGAGTTAGCCGCCATGCGCTCCCAAAAAAGTGGTGCTTCCCGAGGATCGTATCCCGCCATGGCCATGAAAATAAGTCCCATACGGTCTGCTTCAAGCTCGTGCTTTCGTGAAAACTTAAGCATTTTGAGCTCTGTGCCAATACCCACAGACTGAAGAAATATAGATTGGGTCAAAGTAGGATTTTGACCAACAGCTGTGGAAAGTGCTGAAAATCCAAAGTTGAGCAATAAACCCGTGGACATGCGCTCGTTGGCATGGGAGGCAACTGCATGGGCAATTTCATGTCCCATAACTACTGCAATGCCGGTTTCTGTTTGTGTGATGGGGAGGATACCGGTATAAAAAGCTACTTTCCCCCCAGGCATGCACCAAGCATTTACTTGAGTACTTTCTAGCAGATTAAACTCCCATGAAAGCTCCTCTACCAAATCGCCGTAGCCATTCTCTTTGAGGTATTTTTCCACAGCAACAGCCATCTTATTTCCTACCTTAACCACCGCTTGCCCTTCTTTCGTAGATGTACGTACCGGACTGCCTTTTAGTGCTTTTTGGTATTCTTCATTCACTAAAGGCTGAATGTCTTGGCTAGACAACATCGCCAGCTGACTTCTTCCTGTTAATGGGACCGTTGAGCAGCCTGAAAGGCCCACCAAACCGAAAAATAATAGGATTGCATGTTTCATGTGAATGGAATTAACTTGTCAAATGCGTAGATAAAGTTACCAAAATTGGGCTTGCATTTCAGAAACCGCCAAATTTTGTATTTTCACAAGATCTTTTTAACCCAACCCATCGATGAGCCAACCTGTTCTTTCATCAGCCGCCCAATCTTATCAGAAAAAAATGCGCAATCCGCTAATTTTTTGGATTGCCATGCTGCTCAAGTTACCCACCGCCGTGTTTTGGCGTTTGAAAATTGCACATCTCGATGGAGAGCGCTGCGAGGTGACCATTCCCTACTTTTGGAGAAGTAAAAACCCGTTTCAATCTATCTATTTCGCAGCTTTAGCAGGTGCTGCCGAACTCAGCACGGGGGCCTTGTGCCAGTTGGCTCTCGCAGGAAGAGGATCTTTTAGCATGCTCGTGGTGGATTTTCGTGCCGAATACAGCAAGAAGGCTAACACAAAAACTAGCTTTAGCTGCGAACAAGGAGCTGAAGTTTTTGACTTAGTGGCTTCATTAAATCCCGGAGAAAGTAAGCAAATAACCATGGTATCCCACGGCAAAAATAGCTCTGGAGAAGAAGTGGCAAGGTTTTTTATCACCTGGTCCTTCAAACGAAAAAATTAATCTTCCAAAATCATTTCCAAGCGGAAAAACTCTTTCAGCGAAGCAAGAACACGCTCCTTGGACCAGCCAAGAAACTCATGTGCGGCATGAAAAGCATTGAAGCGCAAAATCAGCTCGTCCCACTGCTTTCGGTCTAGCCTATACTGCTGCATGAGCTCGGTGCGTACCGAATCCGAATCAATCACTTCCAAGTATCCAGCACGCTGCCGCTCCCAATCCAGTCGCTTTTCATAGGCCCGAAGCTCTCGGTTTCTCTTAGTGAAATAGCTTATAGGGCCATAAAGGGTGAGCCCTGGCGTGGGTGAGGTCAAATCAGTTGCTCCGAAGCCCACCTGCTGACTAAGTGGCTTTTCTGCAACTGACTCGTCCTCAGCGAGGTATAATTTCCCGTCTTTGAATCGAAAACGGTAGGGCTCGGCTTTAACCTGAAAGGTTGGTAGCAAACGCGCCAAGTCTTGGAGTTCGACAAACAAAAATTGCTCTTCGGTAAGGAGTAGTTTCTTCTCCAAAAATCCAGGGAAACTTATCCTAAGGGTATCTCCCATTCTTGCCGTTATGGAAAAGTAGCCTCGCGCATTGGTGCTCGTTTTTTCTTGAAAAGAACTGCTCACCGATACCCCTTCGAGATATTTTTTGTCCCAGGCATCGATCACATTACCCGAGTACCGACGCTGTGCGCTCGCGGTGAGGATGGAAAAGAAAAATAAAAAAAGTAAAAACAGCTTCTTCATTGCGGCTCAAAAGTAGGAACTGGAATGCGGGAGGAAAATGATTCGATGTTAAAGAAGTTTAATTGTGGCGCTTTTTTCTGCATCGCATGCCTGAGGAATCATTTACCTTTACCAAATGAAGTTTGCCCTCACCCGAATTGCTCCTACGCCCAGTGGATTTTTGCACCTTGGCAACGCCTATTCCTTTCTGCTCACCAAAGCCTTAGCACAAAAACATGGAACTAAGCTCCTGCTGCGTATTGATGACTTAGATCGGGAACGCTACCGCCCTGAATACGTCCAGGACATTTTTGACACTTTGGATTTTTTAGAAATCACGGTAGACCAAGGTCCGCGTACTGTTGCTGAATTTGAGTCAGACTGGTCCCAAGTACATCGAATGCCTTTGTACACTGCTGCGCTGGAGGAGCTGCGCAAAAACAGACTACTTTTTGCCTGCACTTGCACCCGAAGTCAAATCCTACAAATAGACCCTAGGGGAACCTACTTGGGGCAATGCATTGACAGAAGACTGCCTTTGGACCGAGGAGAAGTGGCCTGGCGTGTAAATACTTTGGATGCTGACTTTTTAACTTTCAAAGCTTACCCAAAGCAGGTAAAAACAGAATTGATCCCCGAAGAAGGCACCTGCTATTTGATTCGAAAAAAAGATGGCCTACCCGCCTACCAGCTCAGCTCGTTACTCGATGACCTGCATTTTGGGGTGGATTTGATTGTCAGAGGACAAGACCTATTTCCCTCTACCCTAGCACAACTAGACCTTGCGCGCTTGCTTGGTAAGGCAGACTTCGCAAAAACTACTTTTTTACACCATGCGCTGCTGAAAAGTCCAGATAAAGCCAAGCTATCCAAATCTGCGGGAGCCAGTTCCATTCAACACCTACGGGAGGAAGGAAAAACCTTGGCAGATCTTTTTCTGCTGCTTGGAAAAAGTCTAGGACTAAAAGAAGAGCTAAGATCTTTTGAAGATTTCAACAAAAGTCTATCTCTATAAATAAAAAAATGGGTCTTGATTATTCAAGACCCATTTTTTGTACTACGTACCTCCTGTGAAATTAATTACCTATTCTAAAAAATAGGAAACCAAAGAAAGTAGGGACTAAAGTATAAGGAAACGTCTTGGTACATTGTACTTAGTACCTTTTGACCTTTACTTATACTTTGCCGCTTGCCCAGGAGCTACGGTTGATTTTTGAATGAACTGACGGATGTCTTCGTTGGAGCGAGCCAGATCTTCTGCACGTAAGTACATCATGTGGCCTGAACGGTAACCTTTGAAATCAATTCTATTCTTCATTTTTCCATTTGGATCAATATGCCAGGTGCTGTACTTCGCATTGAAATAGTCGGTACCTCCATCGTAGTATCCCGATTGCACCATAAGGTGTAGGTAAGGGTTTTGTCTCATGGCTGTGCCTAAATCATTGGCCGTATTTTCATTGCTTCTGTCCCAAGGGTTTACTGGGCCAAACAGGTTGTAGGTCAAGTCGGTGTTGAATTTGAGGACATTTTTGGCGTAGAGATTAAATGCTGGCGCAAAAGCATGGTTCCAACTAGTCAAGGCTGGGTCAAAATCATAGCGATCACCTGCTTCCATGCGATCAAAACCTTTGTAGCGGCTATCCAAACGACCGACGGTCATGCCATCACGGGCACGAAGTAGCTCTTTCCAAAAGAAGCTTGTAGGCACCATCAAGTTGTGTTGAATAATCGACTCCTTGCTCAAACCAGAGTAATAGGCCATTTTGGTTGCAATTGCCTCACGCTCTGTTTCGGTAAGTAAGCCTCCTTTTGCCATGGCAGGAAGGATCTCATTTACGGCCATAGGTTCAACGATGGCCAAAATCTCATCCAAATCTTTTGCTTGCAATTCGGCAGGAAGTGCTTTGTGGTACCATGCCGTAGCGGCATAGTAAGGCCAATAATTCGCCATTTTGACTGGGCCATCGCGCAAGATGCCCATGTCTGTTGGAGACACTAGGATCACCCCATTGAAATACATCCAGTGTGAATTCTGCAATTGCGATACCAAGCCTGCCACGCGGGTGGTGCCATAGCTTTCTCCAATGAGGTATTTAGGCGAAGCCCAACGATTCTGACGGGTTACAAAGGTATTGACCCAATCCGCTAGGTATTTGATGTCCGCATTGATTCCAAAAAAGGTGCTGCGTGGGGTGTCTTCCTTTACAATTCGGGAATAACCTGTATTTACTGGATCGATGTAGACGATGTCTGCGACGTCCAAGATGGAATGTGGGTTTGACTTGGTTCCGTAGGGTTGTACTGGATAGCCTTCGTCATCTATATTGAGTACTACAGGACCCGTGTAGGCCAAGTGCATCCAGATAGAAGCCGATCCAGGACCACCATTGAAGCTAACGACCAAGGGTCGCTTGCTCTTGTCGACTACATCAGTTCGCTCGTAGTAGGTGTAGAATAGAGACGCCATGGGCTCGCCCTTCTCATCCCAAACAGGCTGGGTGCCGGCGGTGGCTTTGTAGGGAACACGCTTTCCTTTGATCATCACCTCAGCGGTTGACTCCACCTTGGATTCTACATCAATTTTGCGTGTAGTCTGTGCCATTGCTGTATACATGCAGCTCAGCATCAGAAGACTTAGGATTAGTTTTTTCATGGGTTGAACGATTAATTGAGGGTAGGAATTAACATTTTTTTGATGGGTTGCTCTGAAAAAATTACAGAAGCGGTACGATAGCGGGATTCATCTCTTTACGCTTGAAGCAACTAAGCGTGCGATGACCACGGTAGGATACAAAATTCCAACTGTAGATAGAAAGACAGCCAGCATCTTGGATAGCACGTTGACTGGGGTATAGTCTCCAAAGCCTACTGTAGTCAGGCTCACTAGACTGAAGTAGATATAGGTGGAGAAATCTTGATCCAAACCGCTAAGCGCTGCCACAGAATTGCCTGATGAGGAGCCACTGATCGAACTTCCAACGAGCAGTTGAATCACTTCAAAGCCAAAGGCACCCATAACAGCAAGCAATAAGTAAATATTTACCGCACCAATTACCCGGTACAAGTTGACTTCCTGATCGCGAAAGAGAAGGCGGAGGTTGACATAAATAAATACACCCATATTGACCACACCAAAAATCCGCTCCAGTAAGTAAATAGAAGGATGCAGATCGGATAGCCTTAATAACTTGAGAATTACCTGACACAGAAATAAAAAAGCAGTAACACGAATCAAAATGGGATTATTGGAGGCCCAAATCCCCGTGAAAAACAGAAAAACAAAGACCAGGTTGACAAAAAATAGGTTGAGGTGACCGTATTCTATCAATACCGGAAGAAGAAATACGGTAAACACCAAAATCCCCAACAGTGCGACAAAGCTAATGTCATTCAATAGGTACTCATTGAGCTGCCCCAATACCTTTCTAACGCGATTAACCGGCCGTTTTTTTTCTTCTGTCATTTTTCAAGTTGTAGGTTACCAACCAGCACCACTACTGCTTTCCCTTTAATTATTACCCGATCGCCCTGGATTTCAAGTAGGAGAGCTCCTCCCCTTTGGCTTGCTTGGAAGGCTTTGAATTGGGTTTTTCCTGTTTTCTGACGCCAATAATCCACCAACGCACAGTGTGCAAAACCAGTGACTGGGTCTTCAGGAACACCGACATTTGGACCAAAAAACCGGCTCACCATGTCGTATTCCCCCGTTCCGGCTGCTGTCACAATAAAGCCCTCTTCGCTGTGCTCGGCTATTTTTGCAAAGTCAGGACGGAAGCTCCGCACTGCCGCTTCGTTTTCCAATTCAAAGATCCAGTTGCGACGCAGCTGAGCAGCTTGGACGATTTTGCTTCCAAAGAGATCCTCTGGGTATTCTGGATGCACGTCGATTGCGGTAGGGATAAGGGGAAAATCCATTCGGATCATCCCTCCCTGGTTGCTTACACGCAACTCTCCACTTTTGGTTTGAAAGCGTACCATCTCCCCTTCTTTCGTCCATCCTGCTTGCAGCATCCAATAGGCAGAAGCCAAGGTGGCATGACCACAGAGGTCTATTTCTAGCATAGGTGTAAACCAACGTAGAGAAAAATTGCCCGCTTCGTCCATTTTTTCGACAAAGGCGGTTTCACTAAGGTTCATTTCCATCGCAATGGACTGCATTTGCGCAGCGGACAAAGACTTCTCCAGCAGGCATACAGCGGCAGGATTACCCGAAAAGGCCTTTTCTGCAAAGGAATCAATAACAGCTATAGGTAGTGTCTGCATCAATAGGCTTGTTTAATGACGTTGAAATGGTGCATAAAATGTCCAGGGATGATCCAAAGCAAAGCACGAACAGTCGTGGAATTACCATTGGCAGTGCCTTGGACAGCAAAAGATGTGTCGGGGAGGGTTTTTACCAAACTTAGTAAAGCCAAACGCTGTGCTTCAAAGTCGGCCATCAAATCTGCTAACGGCACATCATTAAATGATCCCGAAGGCACGTAGGCATCCTGGTCATAGCCAGGTAGGGATTGTTGCTCCCCTCGGGCAATGCACAAGGCACGAAACGTCATGATGCGTTCGGTATCCAAGAGGTGCCCCAGCACTTCCTTTGGTGTCCACTTGCCTGGCGCGTAGGCTTTCATGTCCCAACCTGCTGGTTTCGACGCGATAAATTGTTTCCATTCATCGAGTTGCGTCCGAATCAACTCAGCATAATGCTGCCCTTCAAGTTGAGAAAGATAGGTCTCGAAATACGGATGATATTCACCTTTGCTCGGTAGAGAAAATGTCTTCATGTAAAATGTAGCGGATGGATGTGATTCTGAACTAAATTTAGGACGAACAATAGATACCCACCCCATCATGCGTAAAATTTTATTCTTCCTTGTCTTAGGATTCGTTTCTACAGGCAGTTTTGCTCAGCAGGCGATCATACGAAATCCTGAGATCCAGCAACTGGTACAGCAGGTATCGGCCGATAGCCTCAAAAAATACACGGAAAAACTAGCTTCTTTCCACAGCCGCCACACCCTCAATACCGATGCCGAAAAGGGCATGATCGCTGCGCAACGGTATGTCCAAGAAAAGTTTGCCCAGTTTGCGAAAAACACCCAAGGACGCATGACGGCCAATATTGATGCCTTTGTCACGCCTGGTGACGGTCGCCGCATCTTGGCTGATGCCAAGGTGGCCAATGTCATCGCTACACTCAAAGGCACCGATCCCAATGATCCGCGCATCATCGTGGTATCAGGGCACTTGGACTCCAGAAACAAAGACGTTCAAGATGCAGTGGGTGCCGCTCCAGGAGCGAATGATGACGGTTCTGGCGTGGCTGTAGTGCTGGAACTGGCCCGCATCCTGGCGCAAGCCAAATTTCCGGCAACGGTACTTTTTGTTGCCTTTACAGGAGAAGAACAGGGACTGAAAGGCGCTACCTACTTAGCCGACAAGGCAAAAGCTGAATCTTGGAAGATTGAGGCGGTGTTGAACAACGATATTGTGGGAAATAGCGCTTCTTCCGAAACAAACCTCCTCAACAACACAGTCATGCGTGTTTTTTCGGAAACGGTACCCCTAGCAGAAGACGAGCGTGGTGCTAGCCTACGCCGCTCCACCAATGCGGATAACGATAGCCCTTCCCGTCAACTTGCCCGCTATATCAAGGAGCTTGGTGAGCGCTATGTGGATCATATGGAAGTAAAATTGATCTACCGAAGCGACCGATTTCTTCGTGGAGGAGACCAAACCCCCTTCATGAAAAATGGATTTACTGCGGTTCGAATGTCTGAAATGAATGAAAACTTCCTGTATCAACACGAAAATGTGCGTGTTGAAAACGGCATTCAATACGGGGATCTACCCGAATTCATGGATTTTGAATACTTGCGTAAGGTAGCAGCAGTCAACCTGGCCGCAGCAGCTTCCCTAGCCCATGCACCAAGCATGCCCCAAGAAGTGAAAATAGATGTTCGCGGACTGACCAACTCATCGACACTTAGCTGGAAAGCGCCACTTAAAGGAAAACCAAAAGGCTATTACGTGCTCATGCGTGAAACTTCCTCCTCTATGTGGGAAAAGAAGTTTTATACAAGCGAAACGCAGCTAAAGCTTCCTTACAGCAAGGACAACTATTTCTTTGCCGTACAAGCCGTTGGCGAACAAGGTGCCGAAAGTTTGCCTGCCTTCCCTACCCCGCTAAGTCGTTAAAGTCCATTTGACCTGTTATTGCCACTCAAGCATGAACCTAGTTAGGAGATGCCTGAGTGGCTTTTTTAGTATATAAAACAAATTAAACTTGTATTATTTATATTTTTTTTAAATAAAAGTTTATTTATTAATTTTTTGTGCGTTATTTCATACTATATTTTTTAATAAAGGACTTTAATCAAACCTATTTTTTTATGAATACACAAGCCCATTTTTTTCAAAAGCTCAAGCCAGGTATACCCCATTACTCGTCCTTAGTGGCAGAAGTAGCTACAGCACTTCAGGTCAGCGTTGATAGCGCATACCGTCGAATTCGTGGAGAAAAATTGTTGAATTTTGATGAAATAAGCCTCCTATGCCAATTTTTTAATGTTTCCTTAGATGAGTTTTTGTGCCTAAACACCACCTCCATACTTTTCCAAAGTAGCCCAAAGCGAATGGAAGAAGATGCGCTGATGCATTGGCTGGAAGATTTGTACGGACAGTTGCACTTCATAAATAGCCATCCTAGACGCCACCTTTATTTCTTAATCAATGACCTCCCCCCTTTTCATCACTTTTATCATCCGCTGCTGGCCAGCTTCAAAATTTTTTTCTGGATGAGGTCTATCCTTCCATTGGGACATTTAGGCCAGGAAAAATTCAGTATTACGAAAAATTACCTCAATCCATACAACACCCTGATAAATAAGATTGTGCGGGGCTATACCAGAATTCCCAGTACAGAACTTTGGAACAAAGACGCCCTGAATACCACACTAAGGCAAATTGAATCCTACCAGGACATGGGGCTGATGGCCGACAAAGACACCACTCGGCAGGTGTATGGCAGCCTGTTGGAGGTGATTGACCATTTAGAAAAAATGGCTATTCAAGGAACAAAGTCGGTTCTGGGACAAGAGCCCAACCTAGAAAGTGCTACCTATACCCTCTATCTCAACGACATCGTATCCGGAGATAATACTGTAATGGCAGAAATTGGAGAGACGAAAATCACCTACCTCAACCACAGTGTGCTCTATTTTGTGGGTTCCAAAGACAGGGATTTTAACGAAAGCACTTTCCGAAACATGGAGAATCTGATCAAAAAATCAAGCCTTCTAAGCGGTTCAGGGGAAAAAGAACGTACACTGGTCTTCAATAAACTCCGTAAGAAAGTCATTGCAAAAATGGAAGGATTGGATCGTTAATCTGGCGGCTAGTATCGAATTAAAAACCTGGGAAAAATCTTACAGACTTCTTCCAGTCATTCTAAGATGCTAGATAATTCCTTTTTCGGGGTACTTCGGCACCACTGTTCTACCAAAGGCTTTTAGTTCTTCAATCTGCCCATCCATGTCTCCATTTGGATAGAGGCAGGGTCCGATGCCTGCTTCCTTCTTTTTGTAGTCCAAGTAGCCAATTACAATCGGAACATTTGCTCCAAGTGCTGTATGATAAAATCCTGATTTCCATTTTTTTACCTGACTTCTTGTTCCTTCTGGTGTAACCATCACAACGAGGTCATCCCGCTCGTTGAGCATCTGAATCATTGCTTCGGTATAGGTTTGTTTTTTACCACCGGGAGTACGCTTTCGGTCGATGGGAATAGCTCCCAAACCAGAGAGAAACCATCCCAAAGGCCCAATCATTACCTCTTTTTTTATGGTAAACCGGACTGGAATGTCCATCAAAAAAAAGGCTGCTCGAGCATAAAGGAGGTCCCAGTTGGAGGTATGCGGAATAGCGATTAGCACGGCCTTCTTTACGCCGACTGGCCAGTTGGGGTTAAGGCTCCAGCCAGCTAGCCAAAAGATAATTTTAGATATAAATTTCATCATACATCAGTAGGTTTAGGTAGGGATTGCTGCGCAAAATCCTGCAGTTCAGGATGGGATTCGATGACTTGCCTCGCTTGGGCATAGCCGACCTGAAAAAGATCAGGGGCTTTGTTGATGTCAAACACCCCAAACTTGCCAAGGCCAGGAGGCTCAATAAAGTAAGTACAGGCAGCCTTGCGGGTATACACATTAAAATTCATATTCATCATCACGGCACGTTCGATGAGGTTTTTGATATTGCTGACCTTACTTACTTCAGGTAGGTGGTTACAATTTGCTCCAAAAATCACCTCACAATCCCCTTGGAGGGGTTCCACGGGCATGTTGTTCAGCACCCCGCCGTCCACTAGATAGCGCGAAGCATAAAGGATGGGTTCAAACATGCCAGGAATGCTGCACGAAGCCAAAATTGGCTGAATCAAGGACCCTTTTTCAAAGTAGATTGTTTCTCCTTTTCCAATATCTGTAGCTGCTACCGCAAGGGAAATAGGTAGCTTAGAAAAATCATCGTGTGGTAAATACTTCTTAAACAGCTGAGCCAGACTCTCCATTTTTAGCAGCCCCTTCCAAGAAATCGCTGGTCGCATCAACTTGAAGTAGTTGGTTTCGAGGATGATTTTAAACACCTCGTCAGGCGTATAGCCTTGGCAATACATGGCACCTACAATGGCTCCCGCAGAACTTCCGGATACCTTGCTTGGAAAAATACCAGCTTCATTCAGCGCTTTCAATACGCCGAGATGTGCTATACCCCGCACACCACCACCCGAAAGTGCGATGCCGATGCTGGTTTTAGAGTTCATCCAAGCGGAAGGTTTGGTCCACCCTAACACCCCTTTCCGTCATTTTGACGGTACAACACTCGTTTACCGCATCATGCTCAAGGAAAAGGACGTAGTTTTCACGAGCGGCCTCTTCTAAAAACTCCTGCTTCTCTTGAAGCGTGAGCAGTGGTCGCGTATCGTAACCCATTACATAAGGAAGGGGAAGGTGCCCCACTGAAGGAAGCAAGTCGGCCATAAAAACAAGCGTGCGTCC
>JBIIFN010000189.1:0-4006 GCA_044237325.1 Algoriphagus sp. | reverse complement strand
TCTTGCTTCCAAAAGGACATCCTCAACTTAGTGTACATCTGCCGAAGCTACCAGCTTCATGCCGTGGCGGATTATTGGGAGCAAGTCATCAAAATCAACGACCACCAACGAGAGCGATTTGCGAGGCAAATCATCAAAAGCCTCTATAATACGGTCAATGGGAAGAAGATTGCCTTCTTGGGCTGGGCATTCAAAAAAGACACCAACGATACCCGTGAATCTGCAGCCATTTATGTGGCCGACTACCTCTTGGAAGAATGTGCTTCCGTGGTAGTTTACGACCCTAAGGTGCCCAAAGAAAAAATATATACCGACCTCGAGCAGCTAAATACCCGCTCCAACGAGGAAAATAGGCGTTTGGTACAAGTAGTGGATACTGCTTATGAAGCCTGCAAAGATGCGGCTGCCGTGGCGATCTTGACCGAGTGGGATGAGTTTGTGGTTTTGGACTGGGCACAGATCCACACCCTTATGCGCAAGCCTGCCACCGTATTTGATGGGAGAAATATCCTCGATGCCGCTCAGTTGAAAAAGTTAGGATTTAGGTTTCAGGCCATCGGGAAGCCGATAGGGTAGGGCGCTTTTTTGCCAAAAACCTAAATAACGGGTTGATGGAATTTCTTTTTGAGTTATATTTTCTAGTTAACAGGTCACCTTTAATTGAAGTAAAAAGTGAAGCCAGTACAAGAAGTCAAAATTGGAGTAATCGGCCTCGGCTATGTAGGCTTGCCTTTGGCGGTTGAATTCGCCAAAAAATTTCCCGTCGTAGGGTTTGACATCAACCAGCATCGGGTAACTGAACTTTCCGCAGGTCACGATGCTACCCTAGAAGTAGCCGATGAGCAGATGGCAGCTGTCCTCCGGGATTCTAGTCCGGCGGTGGGCCAAAAAGGCTTGTTTCCCAGCTTTCAATCTGATGATTTGGCTGATTGCACAGTCTATATCGTGACGGTACCCACGCCAACAGACAAGCACAACCGCCCTGTACTGACACCGATGCTGAAGGCTTCCGAAAATATTGGCCGCTATTTGAAGCAGGGGGACATAGTTATCTATGAATCAACTGTATATCCAGGCGTAACTGAAGATGATTGTGTACCAGTCTTGGAAAAAGTTTCTGGGCTAAAGTTCAACCAGGACTTCTTTGCGGGCTATTCCCCAGAGCGTATTAATCCTGGCGACAAGGTGCATACTGTAGCGCATATCGTCAAAGTAACATCTGGTAGTACGCCTGAGGTAGCTGATTTTGTGGATGCCCTCTACCGTACTGTCATCACAGCTGGTACCTACAAGGCTTCTTCCATCAAGGTTGCGGAAGCTTCCAAGGTGATTGAAAACTCCCAGCGCGACATCAACATCGCCTTTGTCAACGAGCTTGCCAAAATCTTCAATTTGCTAGGGATCGATACCCACGAGGTATTGGAGGCTGCTGGTACCAAATGGAATTTTCTCAAGTTTAAACCAGGCTTGGTGGGAGGACATTGCATAGGAGTAGACCCATTTTATCTCGCCCAAAAGGCACAGGAAGTAGGCTATCATCCGGAGATTATCCTTGCTGGGCGTCGCGTCAATGACAGCATGGGGAAGTTTGTGGCTACAGAAATCATCAAGCTCATGATGCGAAAAGACCTCAAGGTGCTGGATGGTAAGGTGTTGATCTTGGGTTTTACCTTCAAGGAAAACTGTCCTGACGTCAGAAATACCAGGGTGATTGATATTTACCACGAGCTGAAGACCTTTGATATGGCGGTGGAGGTATACGATCCTTGGGCCAATCCTGCGGAAGTAGAGGCAGAGTATGGGATTAAAATTAGGACCGGCGCAACACCTCCAAGGCTAGACGAGTATTCGGCTGTGGTATTGGCAGTGGCGCACCAAGAATTCGCTACTCTTTCCCTTCGTAAAAATCCGAATCAAGTAATCTATGATGTTAAGGGCATCCTAGATCGATCCTTGGTAGATGGGAGATTATAAGGCTTTACGTTTATTGTATTTATAAAAATCTTATTTTCAGTTACTTAATAATAACTTTTGATTTAGGGGACTCAGGATAGTTATAAATATGAAGCAGTACTACATTTCTAGGTTTTCAATATCTTTTCCCACTCAAAAAAAAAGTAGCTCCGCAACATAAGTAACATCAAAAATTCTAATGTTTTATTTATTTTGCAGTTTATTATCGCCTTTGGAAAAGGCATGATCTTACGTAATTAATAACACCTAATTTATCTCAGATGAAACATTCCATTTTCTCTCTTTCCCTCCGGAAAACCATGTTCATGGCTGTCCTTGCCTTAATGGCGATGGGTGCCTGCAAAAGTAAAAAGAAGGTGGCTGAACCTGCGCCAGCTCCTGTTCAAAAAGAGGAGGTCGTTAAGCCAGCCCCAGCTCCAGCCCCAGCTGCTCGTTCAGCAGAAGAAGTAGCTGTTGAGCGTCTTGAAAATTATTTTACCACTGTGGCTACTTCAGGAAGTGTGACTATCGCTAATCAGTCCATTCAAGAGGTTTTGGCAATGTTCCCTAATCAAGATATCCCCGTGTTGGTGGTGATTCACGAAGAAGGTGGAGTTAAAGATTATGACGAGCCAACGACCATCAAGAAATACTTGGATTACTTAAAGGATACCAAGAAAAATCTAAACTACATCGCTGATATCCGCTTGGATGCTGGTGGTAAGGTGACTGAATTGGAACTTAAAAGAAAATAATCCCCAACCGAAAATCTATTTCACATGAAAAATAACCTTATTTTCTTTTTTGGTCTATTCCTTGCCACGACAGGGATGACCTTTGCTCAAGACAACATCAGCCCTGCAAGGAAGCAGGCCATTGACTCGCTTGCTCTAGAGAAGGTAAAAGACCTTTCCAAGTACATCGCCATCATTGGTAACAAGGAGACACAGTTTTCAGAAGCCAACCGAGTGATGGATAGAGCTGAAGAACTGTTTGCAGCGGGTGCTGAAATGGGCGTTTCTTCCATTAACTCCAAAGATGTAGCCTACTATAAAGTTAGACGCTATTTTGAGCGTTTGATGGCATTGAATTATGACAAGGTGAACATCACTTGGTATGATATCCAGTATGTTTCTGACTTGGAAAGACAGCCAGATGGCCGTTATGTAGGAGTTATCACGGTTTACCAGCGTTTTGAAGGTACTTCAATCGAAACTGGTATGAACTACAAAGACACGACCAAGAAGGACATCACCATTTACGTTGAGAAGAAGCAAACTCAAATTGCTGGCCGTACCATCGAATTTTGGGACGTGATGCTAGGTGACGTAAGAGTGACCGAAACGTCCGCATGAGAAAAAGCAGTCTGATTTTTGCGTTTTTTATCGCAAGCATCTCTATTGTCTCGGGGCAGGGCTTAGGCAGCCCCGGGACAATTAAGGATGACGGAAGACTTGCAGCTTCCACCAAACAACTCAATCAATTCTTTAAGCGATTCAATGGAGAGGAATCCCTTGACGGAAACAAGCGCTTTTACGCTGGTGATTCACTTTTTCAAAATGAAAACCTCAGAAAGGGGTTTATTTCCATTCTTTTTGACAATGAAAATTCAGGAATTAGCAAAGAGCTAAAAAATCAATTTATTGGTTCTGCTCTTTCCTCCAACTACCCCCAATTTCTTGTTTTTCACAAACCAGGCTGGTTGGCTGAGGTAGATGCAGTTTTCGATTACAAAGGAAAAAAAGAGAATGTTACCTTCATCATGAAGATACAACCCGAAGGGCTTGGGTACGAATGGGTAATCGATCAAGTGGTTTTTGAACCGTTTAAAAACTTATTTAACAAGCCCGTTGGTGAAGCAAAAGATTTTTTACACCCCTTATCTCATGAGCTTGGTTTTATGAACATGAGACGGGCCTTTCAAGAGGCGGAGAATCCGGAATCGTTTACTTCCACAAGCTATAAACCGGATTATTTGTCCATGTTTCTTTTTGAAATGAAACAAAACAACCTGCGATTTGAAACAGTCAACGGGTTGAAGTTTCACTTCTTC
>JBIIFN010000187.1:0-4018 GCA_044237325.1 Algoriphagus sp. | reverse complement strand
TTTAAAAACAGGAAACCCAGTGTCACCGAGATACCTGCGATGAGCAGTAGGTTGAGACCGACTTTTTTGATTTGTTGTGTGAGTGGTTGCATGGCGTGAGGGTCGCAGCTGGGGTCGGGAGCAGACACCCAAAGATACCTACGGATAAAATTTAAAAAAAGTATTTCATAGGAAGGAAAAAAATAAGCCGAAACAAAATGCTTCGGCTTATTTGGCATCAATTGATTAGCACACGCTTGATTTCTTGCAAGCTGGAGCTGTTGATTTTGAAGATGTAGAGCCCAGGAGAAAACATCTCCCGACTGAATGTGTACGTTTGGTTGAGCGTGTTAGGGAAGGATAGCTCACGAACCAATGCACCTGTGGTAGAGATGATTTGAATGGTTACATTCTCTCGCTTGGGAAGGTTGAAGGCCACGTTGACAAATTCAGAAGCAGGGTTCGGATAGATTGTTGTGTTTCGCTCCGCAGGAATAACTGGATCTGGGTTGGCACTTAGGAAAAGCTCCATATTGTCCAAGTAAACTGGTGCATTCTGCGTTCCAAAAACATCCAATGCAAAGGCCAAACGAATGTCTTTTTTGCCTTCACCAGCATAATCGGTTAGGTTGACGTACTTCCGTTCGTAATTCCCTGCAGTGGCTGGGTTGGCATTGCCTGTGGGTACCGTAGAAAGAGCGGTTCCGGCTTCTGACCAGATGACTTTATACGTTTCTCCTTGATTTGTGCTTGCGAGTAAGTACAAGGTAGTCCCTGGATTTACCGCTCCTGCGGCAACATCAAAGAAAACACTGGCTTGACGACTAACGGACAAATCGAAAGAAGGTGTAGCCATCCAATACGAGTTTCCATTGGTAGCTCCTTCAATTCGTGCCACATTGTTTGGTCCTGTAGCTCCCGTCACGGCGGTCACTTGCCATGCAGCCTGATCACTTTCTGGATTAATGGTAAGCCATGGCGCTAGGTCGGTACTGCTGTTGAAGTTTTGTCTCCAAGGAACTTCAAGTCTAGCCGTATTTTCGAGATTGTACCAGTTGATTTGAGGTCTTGCTGGCATGTTTTGATCAAAATTCGGTTCGGACACACCAAATTTCAGGTTATTTTTTCCTGCAGCAGTGGATTTAGCTAGCGTTACATTGATGGATTGCCCAGCAGGGATGGATAGACCAGAACCTACGAAAACACGGTTTCCTGAATTGTTGGTATTTCTTGAAAACAAGAACTTGGATATTGGAAGGTTACCTGTATTGGTAATTCGTACAATTTCTTGTGAATTTGTTCCCGCACTGATAGGACTAGGGGCGATTACATCTTCGACGATCATGTCGTACTTGAATTCTTCGGTAGGTACTACCCGAATATTGCGAAGGTAAATATTGTTACCAAAAGCGTTTCTAGTCACAATTGCGACTCGAATTTTACCCAAATCCTTGAATTTATTGAGGTTGACTAGCTCCGTTCTAAATTGCGTAGCACTTGTCGGGATAAATTCGTCCACAGTAGCATCGGAAGTTTGAAGTCTAGTTCCACTCTTTTTGTAGGGAGGGGTGATGATGTCAAAATCTATGCTACAATCTGGTGCTATTGCGACCATCAACTCATCTTGGAACCCTGCTTGGTTGAAAGGACCGTGAGCAACTTCAAATACCAATTGGGCATTCGGATACTTGGTTAGGTCAATTTGCGGAGAAACAAAGTAGTCGAACTGTCCCTGCGCCTCGTATTCGTAATGACGAATAAAGAGGGCTGGTTGCGCACTACCATCGATGGTAAGATTGGTTTTCTCCCAAGTCAAAGACTGATCAGGATTTCCAATGATCCAGGTAGCAGGTAGTGTGGTCAAAGGAACGGAATAAGGAAGCGTAAGCTGACCTTGTTGAATAGGCTTAGTAGTTATGGTATTGTTTGAAGTAACCAAGTCCGCTACGTCATTTACCTGAATTAGTGTAAAGGCAAATTCACTTTCGAGTCCTTTTGTGTCGAAGGATGAAAAGCTGACTACTGTTTTCTCTGCAGATTTTAGATTGGTTGAAAATTGCTTGCTTTCAATTAAGGTTCCATTCCATCTAAACTCGATACTAACGGTAGAAACGAGCTCACTACCACGATTTTGAATCTCCAACTGAGGGGTGATGCTTGGTTGGCACAAAGCGTCAAAAGGAGTGATAACTCTCGATAAGGACACATCTCTAGTCGTAAGAACGGGTTCTTTGGTTCCACGACTGTTGACTAGCGATGCTCTTCGAGGGCTATTGGCAAGCACGACATCAAATCGTTCTACTTGACCCTTGGTAAATAGGTTCATGCATGGATCTGGCGTGTAATCCATGTAATTCTGGATCATATTGCTATTGCCACAAGAAAAACGGGTTGGGTTGGCATTGCAAATGGTATTGTTTGGATTGTCCTGATTGGGTGTATCGAGAACGAAATCATCTACTTCGCAGCCTCCATCGCCCCAAATGTGACGCAAACCAAGGTAGTGCCCCACTTCGTGCGTAGCAGTTCTTCCATTGGTATTGGCAGCTGTGCCAGCACCAGTTCCAAAAAAGAGGTAATCCACGGTTACCCCATCACGAATCGATGCCGAGGGAGCGAAATTAAGTCCAGGAAGGTTAGAGGTTGGAAAGGTTGCATAGCCTAAGTAAGGATCCACTAAAGGTACAACCCACATATTTAAGTATTCTTCAGGATTCCATTGGGAGGTCTGACCGATCAAAGTTGCGTCTTCTGGTCCATAAATGGTTTTGGGCCCCTGTTTGCGCACAATTCCATTGGTAGGGAGACCATTTGGGTCCTGTTTGGCGAGCACAAATTCAATATTCGCATCTGCTGCTACTGGAAGAAATTCCGCAGGAGTGAAGGTGGCATCCGCATTTTTTCTTCGAAAATCTTCATTCAGTACTCGGATTTGCTGAAGAATCTGCGCATCCGAAATGTTGGCTTCGACACCCACGGCAGTCCCATTATGTAGGACGTGTACTACCACTGGAATTAGTCTAGGTTCGGCTTGTACTTTGGCGATCTGGGGCTTGCTGTTTTTTTCAGCAATCTTTTTGTTGATCCAATCTTCAAAGAAGACTTTAGATCCAAATACCCCTAGCTCTCTTTCTTGCTGGGCTTCTAAAAAAGTATGTCCACATTTTTCATTGTGACCGCTTGCTTGGTGACCAGTACCTCCTGTAGGGAATCCTTGAAGTGTAATCACCTGCCCAAAAACAGTGAATGAACACATGAAAAATAAGCCTGCAAGAAATAGTGATTTCACTGTAAGTTGGATAGATTTTTTCATTCTGAAGATGGTTAAGCCACGGTTAGGTTGACGGCTTCTACCCGTATGATTTCTGGAATGGCTCTTTTGATTGCTTCTTCGACTCCTGCTTTTAGGGTCATGGAAGACATTGGGCAGGAACCGCAATTGCCCAGCATTTCTATTTTCAATACAAAATCCTCAGTGAGCTCCACCACACGAACATTCCCTCCATCCGCTTCTAGGTAGGGACGAATGGTGTCTAAGGCAAATTCGATTTTCTCTCTCAATCCAGCTTCCATATACGGTGCTTAGGGGTTAATTTCTACTAGTTCTGTTTTGTCTAAAGAAGCGTTCCGTATCGCAATCTGTCGGGCCACCTCTTCAGCAAGGGTAATGTACGCATCTTTTGTGCTGCCTTCCTTTAATACTGCAGGGTAGCCGCTATCTCCGCTTTCACGGATGCTTTGCACAATGGGAATCTCTCCTAGGAAGGGAACTTGGAATTTTTCAGCCAACTTCTTGCCTCCATCCTTACCAAATAAGTAGTATTTGTTGTCAGGCAATTCTTCCGGTGTAAAATAAGCCATATTTTCTACAACACCTAAAATGGGAACGTTAATTTGAGGCTGTTGAAACATGGTCAATCCTTTGGTAGCGTCCGCAAGCGCGATTTTTTGAGGAGTAGTCACGATCACCGCGCCGGTCACAGGAACTGTTTGCACCAAGGTCAGGTGGATGTCTGAGGTGCCAGGAGGTAGGTCTATG
>JBIIFN010000186.1:0-4038 GCA_044237325.1 Algoriphagus sp. | reverse complement strand
GCTTCGATCCAGCTGAGCTGCTGCATCCCTGCTTCTAGGCCATTGAGGACTGTTTGGCTATCCATGCTACGAAGAAAGGGATAAAATTGACAGGCCGAAACCTCCCAAGAAGTAATTTTTCGTCTTCCTTCCGTCAAAATTGTCCGCTGCCGGGTAACTTTTGCACCAGTTGACGGGTTTGATTGCTAAATTGCACCCATGACGATGCGTAGTTTCCCCGCCACCCAAGACATCGACGCCCTCGATCCCAAGGACTTTATTTTAATCAAAAATGCTCAGGTCAACAACCTCAAATCGTTGAGTGTTGCCATCCCGAGAAATGCCTTTGTGGTTATCACAGGTTTGTCTGGCTCGGGGAAATCTTCCTTGGCCTTTGACACGCTCTTTGCCGAGGGGCAGCGGATGTATGTGGAAAGCTTGAGCTCCTACGCCCGTCAGTTTCTCGGCCGCATGGAAAAGCCCGAGGTAGAATACATCAAGGGAGTCTCTCCGGCCATTGCCATCCAGCAAAAGGTGAGCACCAAAAATCCACGCTCCACTGTTGGCACCACCACTGAAATCTACGATTACCTCAAGCTGCTCTTTGCGCGCGTAGGAAAAACCTACTCCCCCATTTCCGGCAAGCAGGTAAAGCACCATACCGTCACCGACATGGTTGACTACCTCCACACCTTTGAAGAAGGGGCCAAGGTGATGATTTCCTGTCCGCTGCAGCTCGCTGGAGGGCGAAAAATCGAACAAGAACTGGAGCTTTTGCTTCAAAAAGGTTACACCCGCGTGCTTTGGGACGGGGCTGTGTTTATGCTGGAAGAGCTGCTGCAGCAAGGAAAAATTGGGAAGGGAACATTTGAAATTTTGATCGACCGTGTCACGGTTCAGAAAAACGAGGAGGACAACCAATTTCGCCTCGCGGACTCCATCCAAACCGCCCTTTTTGAGGGGCATGGCACATGCAAACTGACCGTGCTTGACGCTGAAACACGCAGCTTCTCCGACAGATTTGAGCTCGACGGAATGACTTTTGAGCTCCCCAGCGTCAACTTTTTCTCCTTCAACAACCCCTATGGCGCCTGCAAACGCTGTGAGGGCTTTGGCACCGTGCTTGGCATAGACCAAGATTTGGTGATTCCGGACAAGGAGCTTTCCGTCTATGAAGGCGCAATTGCTCCTTGGCGTGGAGAAACAGGTCGGGGCTGGTTGGAACCGCTCTTGAAAAAAGGGATTGACTTTAACTTCCCCATTCACCGCTCCTACAGCGAACTTTCAGAAGAGGAAAAGGCCTTGCTCTGGACCGGGAATTCCTACTTCCAAGGGCTAACAGCCTATTTTGAAGACCTGGAAACCAAAACATACAAGATCCAATACCGCGTGATGCTGTCTCGCTTTCGTGGACGTACCGCCTGCCCGGATTGCCGAGGTACACGCCTGCGGAAGGATGCATCCTATGTGAAAATCGCGGACAAATCCATCATAGACCTGGTGCTCATGCCCATCGATGAAGCCCTGCGCTTCTTTCAACAGATAAAGCTTGCCGAGCACGAAGCCAAGTTGGCCAGTCGCCTACTGAAGGAAATCACCAGCCGTCTGGAATTTATGGATCAGGTAGGCCTCGGGTATTTGGCGCTCAACCGCCTTACGTCCAGCCTTTCCGGCGGTGAATTTCAGCGCATCAAACTAGCCACCTCCTTGGGTTCTGCGCTGGTAGGCTCCATGTATATCCTCGACGAACCCAGCATTGGGTTGCACCCGAGAGATACCGATCGACTGATTGAGGTATTAAAGGCCTTGAAGGCCCTGGGCAACACGGTGATTGTGGTGGAGCACGAAGAAAAAGTAATGAAGGCCGCCGACCAGATCATTGACATCGGCCCAGAAGCAGGAGTGAAAGGAGGAGAGCTACTTTTCCAAGGAACGATCCAAGAACTCATTGCGCACGGCAACACCCATACCGCAAAATACCTGCGAGGAGAGGAAAAAATATTTACCAAAACGGCCAACCGGGTTTGGAAAGACGCCATCCTAGTGAAAGGCGCGCGAGAAAACAACCTCAAAAACCTAACCGTCCAGTTTCCCCTCCACACGCTTACCGTGGTGACAGGCGTATCTGGATCAGGTAAGTCTACCCTCATCAAAAAGGTTCTCTTCCCAGCCCTAGGCAGACAGCTAGGCACCGTGATGGAAGATGCAGGCAAATACGATAAGCTGGAGGGCGACTACAAGAAAATCACCCAGGTGGAATTTGTCGACCAAAACCCCATCGGCAAATCTTCTCGCTCCAACCCCGTCACCTACGTGAAGGCCTACGATGCGATACGCACCCTTTTTTCCGAGCAACCCTTAGCCAAACAACGAGGATACAAACCTGCCTTTTTCTCCTTCAACGTGGACGGAGGACGATGCGAAGCTTGCCAGGGAGAGGGATCGGTAACGGTAGAAATGCAGTTTATGGCAGACATCCACCTCACCTGTGAGTCGTGTAAAGGGAAGCGCTTCAAAAATGAAATTTTGGAGGTCATCTACAAAGACAAACACATCTCCGAGGTGCTCGACATGACCATTGACGAGGCCATTGACTTTTTTGCCGGCAAAACCCAAATCATCAACCGCCTGCAGCCCTTGCAGGAAGTTGGCTTGGGCTATATCGGCATGGGGCAGAGCTCCAACACCCTCTCTGGCGGGGAAGCACAGCGCGTGAAGCTGGCTTCTTTCTTAGGTAAGGGCGGCACCAAAACCGGAGATCATATCCTCTTTATTTTTGATGAGCCTACCACAGGGCTTCACTTTCACGACATCAGCAAGTTGCTACACAGCATCAATGCCCTGATTGAGCAGGGACACTCCGTGATCATCATCGAACACAATACCGAGGTAATCAAGTGTGCGGATTGGGTGATTGACTTGGGTCCCGAGGGCGGAAATAAAGGCGGAAACCTCACCTTTGCGGGTACTCCTGAGGATTTGGCGAAGGAGAAAGGGAATTTTACTGGGGCCTATTTGTAAAAGGTTGTACCAGGTACCAGGTACAATGTACCAAGACACTTATCGAGCAGAATCCCGGTCCTAATGCAAATTCCTACTTTGTACTTGGTACTTAGTACATTGTACAATCTAGATACTTGCTACTAGTTACTTGCTACTAAAAGTACCACTCCCTTCCCAAGCATTTTTCGGTCTAAAAGCGCCTGCAAGGCTAAAGGAGCCTCTTCTAAGCTGTATTTTTTGCTCACATGCTGCGCAATCCTGCCCTCCTGAATCCAAGCAAGCAGCTGCCGCGTATTCTGGAAACTCGCCTTGGGCTCCAACTGGGAAAACTGCCCCCAAAAGACCCCGACCAAGGCGCAACCCTTCAGCAAAGGAAGATTTAACGAAACCTGTGGGATTTCTCCATTGGCAAAACCCACGATCAGGTAGCGCCCTTTCCAAGCCATGCCACGGACAGCTGCATCGGTAAAACGCCCGCCTACAGGATCGTAGACCACGTCCACTCCCTTGCCATCGGTCAGTACTTTTATGCGGGATTTGAGGTCCTCGGTTTCGTAGTTGATCGTCAAGTCGGCCCCCTTCGCACGGCAGAGCGCGAGCTTTTCTTCCGAGGATGCAGCCGCAATCACGCGGGCACCCATCAACTTGCCGAGTTCCACCGCGGCCAAACCTACACCGCCCGCAGCGCCAAGCACCAAGAGCGTTTCCCCCGGCTGCAGGGCTGCCCGATCCTTGAGGGCGTGGTACGAAGTGCCGTAGGTATACAGCGTTGTTGCCGCCACCTCCGCAGAAAGTCCCGAGGGCAAGGGAAACACCCGATCAACGTCTACAGCCACCTTTTCGGCAAAGCCGCCCCATCCACAGAGCGCCAGCACCGGCTGCCCAAGTTCAAGCCCTTGTACCTCCTCTCCCAAGGCACTGATGAGGCCAGCCACCTCCCCTCCAGGAGAGAAGGGCAGCGTGGGCGTAAACTGGTATTTATTTTGGATGATGAGCACATCTGGAAAATTTACGCCGCAGGCCTCCACGGAAATCAACACCTGGTTGGGGCCTGGA
>JBIIFN010000049.1:0-14461 GCA_044237325.1 Algoriphagus sp. | reverse complement strand
GGCCCACGCCATTCGAGATACCTTTGACCGGGGTGGACTGGTTATCATTCCTGCCTTTGCCGTAGGGCGAACCCAGCTCCTGCTCTACCACCTCTACCAGCTGATGGAAAAAGGCAAAATTCCAAAAGCACCCATCTTTACAGATAGCCCCATGGCGATCAATGCCACGCAACTCTACCTGGAGTTTCGCAACGACCATCGCCTCAGTGCCATGCTACAGGAAGATGAACATGCCTTCCAACATCCCAACCTGCACTACTATCAGAAAAAAGAGGAGTCCATGTCCCTAAATACCTATAAGGGGAAGGCAATTATCATTTCCGCAAGTGGCATGGCCACCGGCGGCAGGGTGCTCCACCACCTGTATCACCACCTTCCCGATGAAAAAAATGGCATCATCATCGTGGGGTATCAAGCCCAAGAAACCCGAGGTAGACGCATCATGGAAGGCGAGCCTACCATTCGAATCTATGGAAAAGAGGTTGACGTAAAAGCCAAAGTATACCCCATCGAAGGGCTGTCGGCACACGCTGACCAAGAGGAATTGATGGACTGGGCGGAGGGATTCACCGAAAAGCCCAAGCTAACCTTCATCGTACACGGGGAGCCAGATAGCGCCGAAGCACTAGCTCAGCGCCTCAAAAATGAGTTGGGCTGGGATACAATCCTCCCCCAGTACCTGGAATCCTTTGTCTTGTTCGAGGGTATTTAATTTCCCTGACTCCTGCAACCCAAAAAAAGAGCCTTGAAAACTAGGTCTTCAAGGCTCTTTCTCTCATTAATTTATCCTATTGTGATTGGCTACTTTTTTAATGTATACCAAAGAAAATAAAGGTTGAGGTTCAATTAACTGGGCTGTGGACAGTGGACAGCCTGTAGGCCGCGGTCTATCGACTGTTAACCACCCCTCAATCAGCTTTCTCTTTTTTAGTTACTGAGATAGTCAGTTCCGTAGCGTCCTCCACATAATCGGCGGTAATCACATCCCCTTCGGTCAGTTCTCCTTTTAAGATCTCCTCAGCAATCGCGTCCTCCAAGTACTTCTGGATCGCACGGTTCAAAGGTCTCGCCCCATACTGCTGGTCATAGCCTTTGGTTGCCAAGAAGTCTTTTGCCTTCTCGGAAAGTTCGATGCTATAGCCCATGTCGGTGATGCGGTGAAACAACTTACCTAAGCTAATGTCGATGATCTTGAAGATGTTTTCCTTGCTCAAGGAATTGAACACGACCACATCGTCCAAACGATTCAGGAATTCAGGGCTGAATGCCTTCTTCAATGCCGACTGGATGGTGGACTTCATGATTTCGTCCAGGTTGTCTGCCTTGGCACGATTGGCAAAGCCAATGCCTGCACCAAAGTCCTTCAAGTCACGTACTCCAATATTGGAAGTCATGATGATGATGGTATTTCTAAAATCCACCCGTCTTCCCAATCCATCCGTCAAGATGCCGTCGTCTAGCACCTGGAGTAAGATATTGAATACATCTGGATGCGCTTTCTCAATTTCATCCAATAGCACTACGGAATATGGCTTTCTACGCACCTTCTCGGTGAGTTGCCCTCCTTCTTCGTAACCCACATAGCCTGGAGGTGCTCCCACTAGTCGGGAAACGGAGAATTTCTCCATATACTCTGACATGTCGATGCGAATCAAGGAATCTTCCTTGTCAAAGAGGTAGGTAGCCAAGGTTTTGGCCAGCTCCGTCTTGCCTACACCCGTTGGGCCTAGAAAGAAGATAAACGAACCAATCGGCTTCTTGGGATCTTTCAATCCCACGCGGGTACGTTGGATAGCCTTGCTCAATTTCTTGATGGCTTCGTCCTGTCCGATTACTTTTCCACCCAATTCCTCGCCCATGCCGAGCAGCTTACTGCCTTCCTTCTGTGCGATTCTCTTGGTTGGGATACCTGTCATCATGGCGATTACTTCAGCCACATGCTCTTCGTCTACGACAAATCGCTTGGACTTGCTCTCCTCTTCCCAGGTAATTTTGGCGGCATCCAGCTGCTCCAAGAGTTTCTTTTCCTTGTCGCGAAGCTGTGCTGCTTCTTCGTATTTCTGAGACTTTACCACGCGGTTTTTCTCCGCCTTGATGTTTTCTACTTCTGCCTCTAAACGCAAGATGTCTTCCGGCACATTAATGTTCATGATGTGCACCCGTGCACCAGCCTCGTCCAAAATGTCGATGGCCTTGTCAGGAAGGAAGCGGTCAGAAATATAGCGGTCAGAAAGCTTGACGCATCCTTCAATGGCTGCATCGGTGTAGATCACATTGTGGTGATCCTCGTATTTGTCCTTGATATTATTGAGAATTTGAATCGTTTCTTCTGGAGTGGTGGCATCCACCATCACCATCTGGAAACGACGGGCAAGAGCCCCATCCTTTTCAATGTATTGTCTGTATTCGTCCAAGGTGGTGGCTCCAATGCATTGGATTTCACCACGTGCCAAGGCCGGCTTAAACATGTTGGAGGCATCCAAAGATCCAGACGCACCGCCAGCACCTACGATGGTATGAAGTTCGTCAATGAATAGGATGACGTTGGGTGATTTTTCAAGCTCGTTCATCACGGCTTTCATACGCTCCTCAAACTGTCCACGGTACTTGGTACCTGCCACCAAGGAGGCTAGATCCAAAGTCACTACGCGCTTGTTGAACAAGATGCGGGACACCTTCTTTTGTACGATGCGCAAGGCCAGGCCTTCTGCAATGGCCGTCTTACCAACGCCAGGCTCACCAATCAAAATCGGATTGTTTTTCTTTCTTCGGGACAGGATCTGCGCCACGCGCTCGATCTCTTTCTCTCTACCGATGATGGGATCCAACTTATCGTCTTCGGCCATCTTGGTCAGATCGCGACCAAAATTGTCCAGTACAGGTGTTCTAGATTTTTCTGCTCCTGGCTTTGCGCCAGCGCCACTTCCAGAGGAGGAGGAACCGAAGAGCTTGGAGCCGTCGTCGTCTCCATCTTCTGCTTCAGCACGCGCCTTAGGAGAGGAACTCATGTCGGACTGCATCTCCAGCATTTCTTTGATGCTGTCGTAGTTGACTTCAAACTTGTTCAGTATCTGCGTGGCAATATTGTCCTCGTCGCGGAGGATGGAAAGCAACAAGTGCTCGGTGCCAATGAGTTGACTTTTAAATATTTTAGCCTCCAAATAGGTGATTTTAAGCACCTTTTCGGATTGACGCGTCAAGGGAATATTGGCCATGTTTTTCACATTGTGATTGGCGGTACCCTTCACTGCCCGCTCGATGGCGTTTCTCAATTCATCCAAGGGGATGCCTAGTTTCTTTAAAATGGAAACAGCTACCCCCTCTCCCTCGCGGATCATTCCCAACAAGAGGTGTTCTGTGCCAATGTAATCGTGTCCCAAACGAAGGGCTTCTTCGCGGCTGAGAGAGATTACCTCTTTGACTCTGTTCGAAAATTTAGCTTCCATTTAACCCTTTTCAGTGTGTGAGATAATTATGTATCGATGTTACCGATTTTGTTTTAAAAACACAATCCCAACGGTTATTGTTCGTGTTTTTTTTGTGATTTTCCCAGCAGATCGTCTGCATCAGTACCCGTGCAAAACAAAAGGTCAAGCACGGAAATGTTAGGGGCAAAGTCTAGGCCAAAAAGTTGGGTATAGGGTACCGGAACATAGAAATTACGTGCTGAAAATGGGCTTGAAGGTACAATCTGCCCCCTAAGGTCCACCACATCGGCTGGAAGTGACTCATTTTCAAGGACGGTTAGTTTGACAGACCAGCGAAGAAGCTTCAGACAGATTGTCAGCAAATTCAAGTTCAGCGTCCAGAGCTGCGTTTCTTGGCGGAGCAAGGCCGCTTCGATATAAGGGAAAAAATATTCGAAAAAGGGAGCTTTTCCGTAGGCGCTTTGCAAACCCCTGAGGTGGGTAGCTACCCAATTTTGCGTGTAGTCGATGCGTACTTCGTCTAAAGGCACCCGTGGTCTACGACCTTGAATGGGCACGCTGAGCGTTTGCACCTTGTTGGCAAGCAATACCTGCGTGCGGTTGGCGAAGGATTGGCGTTGGTAACGGTCCTTGGGCAACAAAAAAATCTCCTCTGCACCGCGAATGGCAGCAAAGTACTCCAAGCCAGGAAGGTAGTGTAAGTCTATGGCGATGCGCTTCACGGCAAGAGGTAGGGATAGAAAGTGCGAAATACGAAATACGGAATACGGAATTGAATCCAATGTCGAACGCTGAACGCCGATTGAAGAATGTTGAATTGGGAAAACTAGTATTTAGTGTCATTAGGCAATAAAGTCTCGTTTCTTGCCTCTCGGCTCTTGCTTCTTGATACTAGATACTTGATACTTTTTCTAATGTCGAACGCTGAACGCCGATTGATGAATAAAGAAGTGGGGTACAATGTACCAGGAACCAAGTAGGGATATAAAGTGCGAAATACGAGATACGAAATACGGAATTGAAACCAATGTCGAACGGTGATTGCAGAATAAAGAATTGGGAAAGCATCAAAATGACTGCAAACCAATTTCGAGGAGCCAAAGCCTCTAGTCTCGTTTCTTGAATCTTGCTTCTGAGTCTACTTGGTACATTGTACTTCGTACTTGGTACTTGGTACTTCTTACCTTCTCCCCATTCCTGGAGGCATCATTTTACCCATGGCTGCCTTGGCGCCACCCATCTTATTCATTTGCTTCATCATCTTGCGCATGTCGTCAAACTGCTTCATCAAGTTATTGACTTCGGTGATATTTCTTCCCGAGCCATCGGCAAGGCGCTTTCTTCGTCTACCATCGATGATATCAGGGTTTTGACGCTCCTTAGGCGTCATGCTTCGAATGATGGCTTCGATAGGTTTGAAGGAATTGTCATCGATATCCAGTCCTTTCAAGGCTTTACCCATCCCAGGAATCATACCCATGAGATCCTTGATATTGCCCATCTTTTTCACCTGCTCTAGCTGAGAAAGGAAATCGTCAAAGTTGAAGTTGTTCTGACGCATTTTCGCGTTCAGGCGCTTGGCTTCATCTTCGTCAAAAGACTGCTGTGCACGCTCAACCAAGGAGATGACGTCTCCCATGCCCAAAATACGCTGGGCCATACGGTCGGGGTGAAACACGTCCAAGTTCTCCATCTTTTCTCCGGTGGAGATAAACTTGATCGGCTTGTTGACTACGTGGCGGATCGAAATAGCCGCTCCACCACGGGTATCCCCGTCCAATTTGGTGAGGACAACACCATCAAAATCCAAGCGCTCGTCAAAGGTCTTGGCGGTATTGACCGCATCCTGACCGGTCATGGAGTCGACTACAAAAAGTGTTTCGGAGGGATTGAGCGCTTTTTTGAGTTGCTCAATCTCCTGCATCATCGCATCATCTACAGCCAAACGGCCGGCGGTATCGACCACAACGGTCTTTTTGCCGGACTTCTTGGCGTAAGCGATCGCATTATTCGCTATCTGAAGTGCATTTTTATTTTCTGGTTCGGCATATACCTCCACGCCAATCTGCTCTCCCAACACCTTGAGTTGGTCGATCGCTGCAGGGCGGTAAATGTCGCAGGCTACGAGCAATACTTGTCTGCCCTGTCGCTTGAGTAAACTACCCAGCTTGCCGGTAAAGGTGGTTTTACCCGAGCCTTGCAAACCTGCAATCAAGATAACCGCCGGATCACCGCTGAGTTTGATATCTACCTTATTGCTTCCCATGAGGTCGGTAAGCGCCTCTTGGGTGATTTTGACCAAAAGCTGTCCCGGCGACACGGAGATCAACACGTCGCGGCCCATGGCCTCCTCCTTGATTTTGTCGGTGACTTCCTTGGCTACTTTATAGTTGACGTCGGCATCAATCAGCGCTCTTCGAATCTCCTTTACGGTAGATGCGACGTTGATTTCGGTGATTTTTCCTGTGCCTTTCAGGGTTTTGAAGGCCTGATCAAGCTTTAAACTTAAATTATCAAACATGCTACTTTTCGACTAGTTGCCACAAAAGTAATGAATTTGGCCGTTTGGGCGGCAATAAAATTAGGGAATTGACCAAGCGATTCGCCCTGTTTTTTTTTCGGTTTACCCAAAACAAAATTGGCCGCAGCTGGGAAAAAATAACACGGCGCAGTTCCAAAAAAGGTATCCCCCAAGATACCAGCCCTTTCCAGTGAAATATGTAATTTGCAGCCCAAACTACAGCCCCGACCTGCATGAAGATCAATTTTCAAAAAGACGTCCTGCCCCATCTCCTCGGAATAGCCTTTTTTTACCTGCTCGTTGTCGGGTATTTCTCCCCACTAGTTTTTGATGGGAAAATCATCTTCCAGGGAGATATCCTGCAGTGGGAAGGCTCGGCAAAGGAGGTTTTGGACTACCGTGCCGCCACCGGCGAGCAGGCGCTCTGGACCAACCGCATGTTTGGCGGGATGCCCACCTACTTCATCAGCTTGGAGTTTGCGGGAGACATCACCAACCTAGCCATTTCCATCCTCACCCTCGGCCTTCCCCACCCCATCAACGGCTTGTTTTTTGGCATGGTCGGCATGTACTTGCTGCTACTCAGCTTTGGCGTGCGGCCGCTTTTCGCTATCGCTGGAGCAGTGGCCTTTTCTTTCAATACCTACAACCTGCTTTCTCTTGAAGCCGGACACAATGCCAAAATATGGGCCGTTTGCCTGATTCCCTTGATTTTGACGGGCATCCACCTCGCCTTTGACCGCAAAAGGATCCTTGGAGCAGCGCTATTGGGCCTCGGCCTACTGCTGCAGCTGAAGTTCAACCACCTGCAAATCACCTACTATACCCTCCTCATTTCGATCATCTACGTGGGAGTTCGCTTGGTGTTTGATTGGAAAAAAGAAGGCTTGGGCAGCCTGTCCAAAACCCTCGCCTTTCTCGTTTTGGGAGCGATACTTGCCGTTGGTGGCAACTTGGGGAGACTAGCTACCGCACTGGAATACAGCCCCTACTCTACCCGAGGCAAGGCCACCATCGAAACCGCCGCAGGAGGACTAGACAAGGATTATGCTTTTGGTTGGTCCAACGGCATCCTGGAAACCATGACCCTACTCATCCCTGATTTTTACGGCGGAGGCAGCAATACTGCGCTGAGCAAAGACTCTGCTTCGGAAAAAGCATTAAGATTACAAAAAATTGACCCTAAACAAATCAATGATTTTGTCAAGGGAGCACCAACCTACTGGGGTGAGCAGCCCTTTACCGGCGGACCAATTTACGGAAGTGTGGTGCTTGTCTTCCTAGCCGTATTGGGCATCTGGGCAGCCCCAAAGCAAACAGTGATCACCTTCGGCGCCATCATCCTTTTCTCTTTGATGCTCAGCTGGGGTAAGAATCTCTCCTGGTTCAACTACCCACTGTTTGATCTCCTGCCCGGCTATAATAAGTTCAGGGCCGTGTCCATGGCCCTTGGCATGACCCTCTTTGCCCTACCCGTATTGGGTATGGTTGCCCTCGAGCGCATCGCCCAGTCCAAAGAGGTAAAACCCCTTTTACTTGCGGGTGGCATCGTGGGAGGACTCATCCTCATTTTCGCGCTCGCTGGAGGTGCATTTTTCCGATTTGAAGGCAGTGCAGATGCAAACTTCCCCGATTGGCTGGTCACGGCCATGAAAGTGGATCGGCAGGCCATGCTCTCCGCTTCCGCTTGGCAAAGCTTTGCTTTTGTAGCGATCGCACTACTGGGTATTTACTTCTACCTGAAGGGAAAAATCTCCGAAAGCATCCTCGGCCTAGGCCTGATTTTGCTGATCACCTTAGATGTGTGGACCATCAACCGCCGCTACCTCAATGCCGAATCGTTTCAGGGCAACCCAGCGCGCCAGTTTTTTGCAGAAACGCCGGCTGAAAAAGCCATCGCTGCAGACAAGGGCTACTTCCGGGTAATTCCACTCACCGAAGGACTAACCCTAGGAGCACGCACCAGCTACCGATTCAATAGTTTGGGAGGCTACCACGGTGCCAAACTCCGTCGCTACCAAGATTTGGTTGACTATCGCTTGGCATTTGAAGTGGAAGACTTCGTCAAAAAAGCACAAGAGGGCAATTTTGACTGGGCAAATACCCCCATCCTTAACATGCTGAATACCAAGTACCTCATCGCAGGAACAGATCCCAATTCTGTTTTCGAAAATACAGAAGCCAATGGGCCTGCTTGGATACCTGGCCAACTCATCCCTGTAAGTAGCAACAAAGAGGAAATGGACAAGTTGGGCACTATTGATACCAAAGCGCAAGCGACCATCAATACCAAGGAGTTTGGTAAGCAGTCTGCTGGAGCAGGTACCGTCAAACTGACCAAGCATGCTCCAAACCAACTGAGCTACCGAGCAGAAATGACCAAGGCAGGATTAGGCGTGTTTTCAGAAATCCATTATCCTGCAGGCTGGACCGCCACCATCGACGGCAAGGAAGCCCCCATCCTCAGAACCAACTACCTGCTCCGCGGACTAAACATTCCTGCCGGTTCTCACGAAATAGTCTTTACCTTTGCCCCAGCAAGCTACTCTTCAACCAAGATTCCCATGTTGATCTTCCAGTACGCGCTCGTCGCGCTCTTGATTGCGGGTCTCTTCTTTACTTTCAAAAAACAGGATGCAGCCCTCTGAAGAACAAGACAAGGTCGTTAGCTTTTACGACCAGTTTTCTGAAAAACAACAAAAAACAGGCATCAATTCACGGCATTTGAGCATCCTGGACAAGGTCATGCAGGCCGGCTTGCAGCCGCAGCACCGCGTCCTAGAAGTGGGCTGTGGCATCGGCACGGTTTCGCACCTCTTGGCCACCCAAGTGCCCCAAGGAAAGGTGCTTGCCGTGGACATCTCACCAGAAAGCATCGAAAAAGGGAAGCAACTCTGGAAAAAGCAGGGTAACCTGCAGTTTGAGGTATCGGACATGTCCGACTTCTCTAAGCCTGGAGAAACTTTCGATTTTTTTGTATTCCCTGACGTCCTCGAGCATATTCCTGTGGCGCAGCATGCGCGGCTATTTGAAAACATCCAGCGCCATGCACATGCCAACTCGGTGGTGGTAATTCACATCCCTGCACCTCGGTACTTGGAGTGGATGATTGCCAATCAGCCGGAGAAACTCCAGGTCATTGACCAGCCCTTGGATACCGCCACACTCGTGCAAACCCTCACTACTACTGGCTTTTACTTGGAAAAAATGGAGACCTACGCGCTCTTTTTCAAGGAGAAAGACTACCAATATTTTGTGTTCCGTGCTGCCCAAACCCTTTCTCAATCCACCGGAAGAAGCAAGTGGGACGTTTTGAAAGAAAGAAGTATCATCCGTCTGAAGTACGGCATCACCAGCTAATCACCCCATCCCCATGCAAATCAAACCCGGTACCGTGGTAGGACTTACCTACGAACTAAAAATCAGCAAGGAGGAGGACGAGATCGAGTCTGCACCCTTCAGCGTAGAAGTACGGGATGAGGAAGACCCCTTTGAGTTTTTGTTTGGCCAAAGCGGCCTCCCTGAAAAATTCGAAGAGCTACTCCTAGATAAGGCGCTGAACGAAGAGTTTGCGTTTACCATCACCGTGGAAGAAGCCTACGGAGAAGCGGACGACGAACTGTTGATTACCTTGCCTGTGGAACAGTTTTCCAAGGAACGAGGCTTTGCGCCCAACATGCTGGAGGAAGGCAACTTCCTGCCTCTGGTGGATGAAAACGGGTATCCCATGCAGGCAAAAATCCTCAAAAACCTAGGCGAGCAGCTGCTATTGGATTTCAACCATCCTTTGGTGGGCTTTGATCTTCATTTTGAAGGAAAAATCATCACCGTACGCAAGGCCACCAAAAAGGAACTGGAGCAAGGCCACGTGGAAGAAGAAAATAGAAATTAGGTAGAAATACAGTAGAAAAGGACTTCGCTTCGCCTGCCTGCGGTAGGCAGGCTTCGTGAAATAAATGGAAATAGCAGCAGAATCCTCTATTTCAACTTATTTCTATTGCATTTCGATTGAGATTCAATTAGTTAAAACCACTAAGGATATTTACTACCATTTTTTCAAAAATAGTTGAGGTTTAAACCTCAACTATTTCTTGGTACTTGGTTCTTCGTACTTTATACTTTTTCTAGGATTTAAGCACCAACACTTTTTCCTCGTCAAGGTGCAAGTACACCCGGTCGCCTAGCTGGTAGCTGCGTCGAGGATCATCCACTTCCCAGAGTGCACCTCCATCTCGCAAGCGGACCATAAGCGTATTATAATGCACCAAAAACCGTTGCTCCACGACATGACCCACAAGTCCTCCTCGGCTGCGGAGCCGCACGTCGGCAGGACGGATATAGGTACTTGGGCGGTGAGGAATTTCGTTGATGGCGGAAAACAGCCGCGCCACATACTTGGATTTGGGATGGGCACATAGGTCCTTCGAAGCACCTTTTTGGCTGACTTTGCCTTTTTGCAGGACTAGCAGCGAGTCGGTGAGCCAAAGTGCATCGTCCAGGTCGTGGGTCACAAAAATGACCGTCGTCTCCATTTCTTGAAGAAGCGCTTTGAGTTCGAAGATCAGCTTTCGCTTCTGTATAGAATCCAAATGGCTGAAAGGCTCGTCCAAAAGCAATACCTCGGGCTCCACCGCCAGCGCCTGTGCAATCGCCACCTTCTGTTGCTGCCCACCGCTCAACTGCTTGGGCAGTCGCTCCTTGTAGGGCTCCAGCCCCAACCTATCCAGCAGGTGGCGTACCCGCTGCTTTCGGTAGCTTTCGTCGTAGTTCAGTAGCGGGCGGGTGATATTTTCTTCCACGCTGATGTTGGGAAACAGCTGGTAATCCTGGTGGATGAGTTTGATTTCGTCGTAGCCCGGCACCAATTTTTCAGCTGGAGATTCAATTTTCTTCCCTCCGAGAAACACCTCACCAGAGGTTTGCGTCAGCAAGCCTGCAGCAATGCGCAAGAGGGTACTTTTGCCAGACCCACTTTCGCCGATGATAGAGACCAACTCCCCTTTGGCCAGGTCCAAGGAAAAGTCGTGCAGGGATAGCTGGGTGTCGTAGGTTTTGGAAACGGCGCGGATAGAAAAATAGGACATGGCGATATTCAGTAGGAGGCGGCTTAGTTCCCTCCAAGATAAAAAGGGAATTCCACTTTTACCCTATTTCACAGCACGACTTCTGGCGCTGTATCCACACCACTACGGCAAAGACCCTTACCAATCAATAGGCTAGCCAGCCCCCATCCGCTACGAGGGTTTCTCCATTGACAAAGGAGGCATCCTCGCAGGCAAGAAATAGGGCCACTTTGGCGATTTCATTTGCTGCGCCCATTCTGGGCATGGATCCGGCTCCGCTGCTGCAAAGTGCCGCTCCTTCTGGATCGGGCTCGGCCTCGTCCATGATGTGGGTAGTCACGCCACCAGGGGCAATCGCATTGCAACGAATGCCCTTTTGGGCATACATGAAGCCGATGTTTTTGCTCATCCCCACCAGGGCATGTTTGGAGGTGGTATAGGCCAACCCAGCACGAGCGCCCGCAACTCCTCCCACAGAGGCAATGTTGATGATGCTGCCTTTTCCTTGCTTCATCATCTGCACAATGGCCAGCCTGCAGGTGAAAAATGGCCCGTTGACGTTTACTGCCATGATTTTTTCCCAGAGGGCATCCGTCACCTTGTCCAGAGGCATAAAATTGTCCATGATGCCCGCATTGTTGACCAGCACATCTAGGCTGCCGTACTCGTGCAGCGTAGCTTCCAGGAGGCGCTCCACTTGCTGCTGATCGGATACGTCACAAGCCAAGCCCAGAGCATGTCCCCCTTGGTGGCGAATCTGATGGGCAACTGCTTCTGCAGCAACAGCATCCAGGTCAGCCACCACCACCTTGGCGCCTTCCTGCGCAAAGAGCAGGGCAATAGCTTTTCCTATTCCCGAAGCTGCTCCGGTAACAAGGGCACAGGTATTTTCTAGTTTTTTCATGGAGGTTTGAGGTTACAGGTATAAGAAAAAGCACATCAACGTGCGTAATTATTGCGCTTGGTCAAGGTAGAAGGTATAACCCCTACAAACACTGATAAAAATCAGTTGAGGGGCTTTTTCTTTGGCGGCCAAACAACCCGCTTGTTTTTTTGTTAGTTTCGCAAACCAAAACCTCAACACAAACATGAAAAATACCCTTTCTTTTCTACTGACCTTGACCTTATTGGTGGTCGGTTCTATTGCTGCTAAAGCACAAATCCAGCAGCCTGCAGCTAGCCCTGCAGCACATGTAAGCCAGGTGGTTGGCTTCACCAAAATCAGCATCGACTACTCTTCTCCTGCAGTGAAAGGCAGAAAAGTATTTGGTGGAATCATCAAGTATGGCGAAAGCTGGAGAGCAGGTGCCAATGGCCAGACCATCATCGAATTCAGCACTGCGGTGAACGTAGGTGGTAAGAATTTGGCAGCTGGAAAGTATTCAATTTTTGTAACTCCTGCAGCTACAGGTGAGTGGACTATCCACCTCAACAAAAAAGCAGAGAGCATCTATAGCTACATGAAAGATGGCAAAATCGACGAAGCAGCCCTTGCTGCTGATGATGCCGTGGCTGTAAAAGCAACTCCTGCAACAGTAGGTGCTACTGAGCGTCTTCAGTACCACATTTCTGCTGGCAACAACAAAGTTGCGCAAGTAACCCTCGCTTGGGAAACTTCTGCAGTCTCCTTTATGGTAGACACTCAGGTAGATCAAAAAATGGAGCAGTTTAAAAACCAGTTTTAAGCTTTTCGAGAAGCAGGTTTGTCTCATAAAAACTCCTACCTAGTTGAATCTAGGTGGGAGTTTTTTTTTGCTTGACTGGATCGCGGAAATGCCCTCTAGGCAAATGTCGCATAGATGTCATAGACCCTTGCTTTTTTTCGAGGATTATTCCAGCCATTTTTGAGGGATGACCCTGGCTGAACAAGTAAAAATTGCTAGAAAAAACCTCAATTGGACACAATCCGATCTCGCAACACGTTGCGGTGTAACACTTCGCACCATCCAACGAATTGAAAAAGGAGAGGTAGCACCAAGTGCCTATACCTTGGGCAAATTGGTGGACCTATTAGCGCTGGAGCAAGAAGAAGTGGCGCTAAATCGGCAGGAATCGGCACCAACCCCTCCCAAGAAGTCAAAATTCATAACGTTTGGCTCCCGCTTCTTTTCTAAAAAAAATCGCACTAAACTCCTCTTTATGTTCGCCGCCATCACCTTGATTTCTCTTGCTACTTTTTGGTTAGCCACTCCTAACCCTATAAAAGCCAGAGAAGGAGTTACAGAAAAAGTAACCCTCCAAACCATTAATTGTGAAAGCGAAACCTCCTGTGATATCCAACTTACTGTTTTAACTAAGGAAGGGGCAATTCAACTTCAAAAAACCTATGGAGGCACAAGCTACGATAAAGCCAGTGCGGTACTCCCAATCTCAGATGGTGGCTACTTTCTTCTTGGTTCAACAAGTTCCTTTGGAGCTGGCAACTATGATATTCTGCTCATCAGAACAGATGGAAAAGGAGAAGTTGTCTGGCAAAAAACCTACGGTGGCTTTTTTAACGAATACGGAGAAAAAATTAGCATAAGCGATGGAAAACTAACCATCGAAGGCCTCCAGCAGAAATGTACGACAGCCAATGTTTCGAATGACTGTTATATGGAAAAATGGAAATTTAGTGTCGATGCAAATGGCAACCTACCTTAGCCAAATCTTAGCCTAGCCATTCAAATCGAAGTAGGCGTTTTTTTTATGCTCAGCTAGCTTGTTCCTGTACTCGAACTGGATCCCCTTTTTAACCTTCAATCAAAAAATCTTCCGGATTTTAGTTTTTTAATGTAATTTGAATCACTTGGTGGTATGCTCAAAAAACACAACTACTGAGGAAGCCCACTAATCCGTACCAAGGATTGCAGGACCAACTTGAATTTAATTTTTAGTGACCCAAAATAAATTTACCAATACCTGATTTCCATCCCGTATGAATACCCCAGACACCCAGTTTAATTACGTGAACTACCTCTGGAATGAGGAGAAAGCTGCGCAGCTTGAAGGCAATGAAGTTGACCTATTCCTCTATCGTTCCAACCTCCTTGGAGCGGATCTTAGAATCACAAATTATGGAGGGGGTAACACCTCCTGCAAAACAAAAGAACTGGACCCCTTGACCAAAACCTGGGTGGAAGTGATGTGGATCAAAGGCTCTGGAGGAGATATCGGTACGATGACCCGCTCTGGTCTTGCAGGATTGTATGTAGACAAGTTGAATGCCTTAAAAGGTATCTACCGGGGCTTGGAACACGAGGACGAAATGGTGGGGTTATTTGGGCACTGCCTTTACGATTTGGACTCCAAAGCACCATCTATTGACACGCCTCTGCATGGATTTTTGCCCTTCAAACACATTGACCACCTACACCCGGATGCTGCCATCGCCATTGCCGCGTCCAAGGATGGCGAGGAAATCACCAAAACCCTCTGGAAAGGAGCAATCGCTTGGGTGCCTTGGCAGC
>JBIIFN010000185.1:0-4044 GCA_044237325.1 Algoriphagus sp. | reverse complement strand
CAATAATGAGCAAGATCAGTATACCGCTCACGGCTGGGTTTAAGAAGAAGGAAATGATGGTATCGACGGTTTTTTCCTCGTAGGCAATCACCTCGGCATCTGCCAGGTTTTGCGCAGCAAGAATCGCCGCTACTGAAGGATATTCTCCTTCGGAAAAGCCATTTTTTATCGCTTCGGAAACTGAAAAGGTAACCACTGACGTGGCATCGGAAATGCCTTCCACGACAATTTTCTCGTCCACCATGGCTTCAGCGATCTGCGGGTTTCTTCCCGTTGCTTCCGCAGTACTGCGCATCATGGAGCGCATGTAGGATTGGTACTTGTCTGGAGCTGCAGCACCATCCGTACCATTGACTACGGTCGCTGCACCAATACTAGCTCCAGGGGCCATGTAGATGCTGTCGCAGGCAATGGAAATCAATGCCCCCGCTGATGCAGCGTCTTTGTTGATGAATACATAAACAGGAATTTTTGACTCTAGAATCCGCGTGCGGATTTCGTCGGCATCGGTTACTGCACCTCCGTAGGTGTCCATTTCAATCAAAATCACATCTGCCTTCTGCCGCACTGCTTCGTCCATGGCCAACTTGACCCGTCGGTTCATTACTGGATCGATGTCTTGGTCTATGGAAAAGGTGAATACCTTTTTGCCGGGTTTTTGTGCCTGGAGTAGCGCTACGCTCCCTAAAAATATGGCTAAAAAAAGGACAAGAAGTCTGTTCATAGTGGCATGTTTGAGTCTAAGATAACGCTAATACCTAGCAAAAGGTACGTGCACGAGGGACTAATTTTAAGATAGCCGCTGCCCGGTGTAGCACTACCCATGGGAATAATTGGTTCTTTCTTGTCGACTTTTGCAAGCAGTCGATCTTTTAGCATTATTTTTGTTTACCTGCTTGCCTAGTTATTTCCCAACCTTTTCCCTAGCTACATGTCCTTCCCATCCAAACTCGCCTTTTTTGGTTTTTTCTTTTTTTCGCTGTCCTTTTCTTTTGTTCAAGCAAAAGACTTTGTTGCTATGGATTCGATAGGTGTGCAGCGTGTAGGTGACAAAACCTTCATTTTACACCGGGTTAGTGAGCTAGAAACACTTTTTTCTATCTCCAGAAGATATAAGGTTGCCATGGGAGACATTCAAGGTGCCAACGAAGCGCTAAAGCAAGGATTAAAAGCTGGTGAGACCATCTTAGTGCCCTACAGTCAGGCTAAAGCACCTAGCACGAGCCCCACAGTGAATCCTACTGAGACTAAAGCATCTGGTGATACACCTTCGCAAACAGTGAGCCCCTCGGCCAATACTATCCAAAATAGTCCTGAATCTACCGCAGAGACAGGTACCACCACGACAATTCACAAGGTGAAATCTGGAGAAACCTTGTTTGCCATTTCAAATAAATATGGGGTGACAATCGAAGAATTGAGAACATGGAATGCCTTAAAAGGGGACAAAGTAACAGTGGGTCAAGCACTAAAAATTCAAAAGATTGTTGCGGTGATCGGTGACACA
Organism: Algoriphagus sp.; assembly: GCA_044237325.1. Taxonomy (GTDB): domain Bacteria; phylum Bacteroidota; class Bacteroidia; order Cytophagales; family Cyclobacteriaceae; genus Algoriphagus. Next base: position 2,537 of record JBIIFN010000185.1, on the reverse strand, counting down.
TCAAGTCCGACATCAACTACTGCCTCACCTGTAAAAAAGGAAGAAACTAAAAAAGAAGAAAAAGTAGCAACCAAAAAGGAGCAAGTTACTACGGATAAAAAGGTAGCCTCGGGCTCCGCTCCAGTAGCAACAAGTAGGTCCCTGCCTGGAGAGTGGATTTCCCATACCATCAAATCTGGCGAGACTTTATTTTCCCTTTCCAACCAATACGGGACTACAGTAGAAGAGCTAATTAAGTGGAATGCACTCAGCTCGAATACCTTGAAAGTAGGCCAATCCATTAAAGTAGGTAGAGCACCAGAAAGTACTGTTGTCGTGCCTACGGTAGGAGAAGCAAAAACAAACACTTCTTCAACAAGTCAATCAGGTACAGCAGGAAGGCCTAGCTCTACTTCTGAGGAGGTTACCACGACCAACTTGCCTAACACATCGGGAGGTTTTTCCAATAAAAAAGAAATGGGCTTGGCCGAGTTAATTCCCAATACTACCGGTAATAAAAAATACCTAGTGCTACATCGAACAGCCCCAGTGGGAAGTGTAATCCGCGTAAAAAACGAGGAAAATGACCTCACCATCTTCGCGCGTGTCGTAGGAGTGCTCCCCGAGACTGGCGACAATGCCAAGCTATTAATCAAACTATCCCAAGCGGCATTTGATCAGTTGAAGGGTGTAAATCAGCGCTTTCCTGTAGAAATCTTGTATTGATCTAGGTCAATTCCTGCCAAAAGAACCAAGAAGGTAGAAGTTTAAGCTCTTTTTTGAAAAATATTCTCTCAGTAAACGTTCCTAAGTACCTGTCAATTCTGAAATGTCAAAAATCCAGCTGTTCTTTCACCACATCTTCCGATTTATTTGGAACAGCATCTTTATTCTTTCTTACCCCATACTAGCCAGCTTTGGCCTATTATTTATTGGGCTTACTTTTTTGTTCTCCAAACTTTCTCAGCTTCTCACACGTCTACGTCTCGAGGGGAAAGCACCTATGCCCCTTGCGTCTGACTGGGAGCCGCTTCCGCATTCAAACGAACTGCTTGAGGCAAAGCTGGAAAAGCAGATTCTTTTTGGGCCCGCAGGCGTAAAACTTCGGAGAAAAGATGGTGTACCCTCCGTGATGAGCGAGCACGTCTTTGGGAAGAAGGTGCGTGTGATCGAGGAAGGATTTATTCTAGAAAAGTGGAATAGCCTAGACCCAAAGGAGCTTCCCGATTTTGATATTTGCCTCTACGATCCTGAAATGGATCGGCTCAGCGTGCTCACGCAAATCCGTTGTTTTGACTGGCACTTGGCAGAAAAAAAGGATAATCAGCTCCTTTTTAAATGGTTTGACGGGACGCAAGGAGGGGAACAAGTCGTGGAGCTATGAGCCAAAAAATCAAAGATTTTCTAGATGAAAAAGTCATGCGCTACAATAGGCCTGACTTTATTGAACTTGATCCCATCTCTATTCCTCACCAGTATACCAAGAAACAGGACATTGAAATTGCTGGCTTTTTTGCAGCCATCTTAGCTTGGGGGCAGCGCAAAACTATTCTCAACAAGTGCAAAGACTTGTTTGCACGCATGGACAATGCGCCACACGACTTCTTGTTGCAGCATAAGGAAGAGGACCTTCGTCAATTTTTGGATTTTAAGCACCGCACCTTCAACGAGGTAGACACGCTGTATTTTATCCATTTTTTATCCTGGTTTTATGCCCGCCATACTAGTTTGGAGGAAGCCTTTCTACTTGGTCAAACAGGCGCTATCGACAGCATGGAGTCCATGTTGACTCAGTTTCAGCGTTTTTTCTTTAGTCTTGAGCACGCACCTGCCCGTACGCGTAAGCACATCGCCTCTCCAGCGTCGAAAGCTGCCTGCAAGCGTATCAACATGTACCTGCGCTGGATGGTGCGTCAGGACGATAAGGGCGTAGATTTTGGGTTGTGGACGAAGATTCAGCCTGCCCAGCTCATCTGTCCTTGCGACCTGCATGTGGATCGAGTAGGGAGGAAATTAGGATTGATTACACGCAAGCAAACCGACTGGGGTACCGCAGTAGAACTTACCCAAGTCCTTCGATCCTTCGACCCGCTGGATCCTGTGAAGTACGATTTTGCCCTATTTGGACTCGGAGTGGAAGAGAAGTTTTAATTCTCATTTACTTTTCAAATCATTTCTTTAGGTATTCCAATCGTTCAGTAGCACCCATTTTCTTTTTGATCTTGATTAGGATAGGTTTTGGCATTCTTAATTAGCCAGCATGGGTTGATTGAATTTCATTCCCATTTCCAAAAAGAAGAGATAAATTAGTTTCGTTATAACGAAACTAATTGTAACTTGATTCTTCCAACTTTTTTAGCTTATGAAGACCTATTTTGAAATCCTGTTTTTGGAGGATGCATTTGAATTTTTAACTGGTTTAGAAAGAAAGCATTATGAAAAAATCCTGTACAACATCCGTAAATCTCAAGTTGAGTTGGATCCTAATCTTTTCAAAAAGCTTACAGACGACATTTGGGAATTTAGAACAGTTTATCAAGGATTGCATTATCTGTTTC
>JBIIFN010000184.1:0-4052 GCA_044237325.1 Algoriphagus sp. | reverse complement strand
GACCGAGCACGGAGTGAGTTTGAGGTAGATTATGACCGCATTATTTTTTCCTCCCCTTTTCGAAATCTGCAGGACAAAACCCAGGTGTTCCCGCTTCCCGAGCAAGCCTTTGTACACACCCGACTCACGCACAGTCTGGAAGTTTCCAGCGTAGGGCGTTCACTTGGTAAAGCAGCGGGAGAATTTCTACTTGAAAAATACCCAGCCCTCGCTGCCATGGGCATTACTTCTGCATCCGTGGGCTCCATCGTAGCGGCAGCGGCACTAACCCATGACATTGGCAATCCTCCCTTTGGCCATGCCGGCGAGGAGGCGATCTCTGATTTTTTTAGGCTGCACTCCAAAGGCAAAGTGTGGCAGGCGCATGTCCGTCCAGAGCAGTGGGCCGACCTGATCAATTTTGAGGGCAACGCCCAAGGGTTTCGCATGCTTGTTTCCAAGCAGAATGGGCTCAAGTTGACCTACGCCACCCTGGCGGCTTTCACCAAGTATCCTCGTCCGAGCCTACTCATGCAGCGTGACTTGGCTCGAAAAAGCCAAAAGAAATATGGCTTTTTCATCAATCAGCTACAAGACTTTGAACAAATGGCGCAGGCGCTGGGCTTGGAAAAGGCAAGTTCTGACGCCTGGGTTAGACATCCTTTGGCTTTCTTGGTAGAGGCAGCGGACGATATTTGCTATAACATCATTGACCTGGAGGACGGCTGCACACTCGGCCTTGTCTCCTTTGAAGAAACACTGGAATTGCTGAAGCCCATCTTGGGAGATAAGTTTGATTCCGAAAAATTGAAGGGACGTAGCCAAACACAAAACCTAGGCGCTTTGCGCGCGATGGCCATCGGACAGCTGATTCGCGAGACGGTGGAGGCATTCATCAACTACGAGGAGAGCATGCGCAAGGGCAACTTTGACAAGGCCTTGACCGATACGATTCCTTCAGCCAAGGCGCTGGCGGAAATTTCCCATCGCTCGGTAATCAAGATCTACCGGGCACAGGTGGTATTAGAAAAGGAAGCGGTAGGCTTTCAGGTTTTGGATGGGTTGCTGGCCGTCTTTTCAAAGGCACTTTACCACCACTGTTATGCGCCAGAACTGGTATCTGGGCAAGACAAGAGTCTCTTACGTCTCCTACCGGAGGATTTTCCGATGAAAGGCTTCGGTACGGAAGTCAATCCCTACCCCTTGCTTCGTGCTTTGGTGGATTTTATTTCTGGGATGACGGACAAGTATGCGCTCAACCTCTACCGTAGGGTGAAGGGGATTTCCTTTCCTGGCGCTTGAGCGCTAGGTAGTTTTTTGGACGCTGAGTCTGTTTAAAGCTTATTGAGTCGCTTCCCAATCGTCTCCCCAGTCCACCACCTGATCTTCGAGGTAGTGTGGGTAGAGTTTGCGGTGCTGCTTTTTTACCTCTTGCACCAGCGCGTCACGGAAGCCTTCCACATTTTCTCCGAGGGAGGCGGCCATAAATACAGGCTTGATGCCATTTTTCTTTTCAAACGCTTCGGAGAGCGCTTTGAAGTCTAGGTAGCGGATTTCTTGAACCTCGTGTTCAGAGAGCTGAAGAAGTTCCTCTTCAGAAGGCATCTGCAGCACCTGATCGATCTTGTTGAATACCAATAATACCGGCTTGTCTCCTGCCTTGATCTCCGTTAGTGTTTGGGTGACCACGGTGATATGGTCTTCAAAAGCATGGTGGGAGAGATCCACCACGTGCACGAGCAGGTCCGCTTCGCGAATCTCATCCAAGGTAGACTTAAACGATTCGATGAGGTGGGTAGGCAGCTTGCGGATAAATCCTACTGTATCGGAAAGCAAAAAGGGAATGTTTTCAAGGACCACCTTTCGCACCGTGGCATCCACGGTAGCAAAAAGTTTGTTTTCAGCTAGAATATCTGTTTTGGAGACCAGGTTCATGAGCGTAGACTTGCCCACGTTGGTATAGCCCACCAAGGCCACGCGAACGATGCCTTTTCTTCCTTTTCGTTGAGTGATTCCTTGCTTCTCAATGTCGAGGAGCTTTTCCTTGAGCAGGGAGATCTTGTTGCGAATATCTCGCTTATCGGTTTCAATTTCTTTTTCTCCCGCACCACTTCGGGTACCTGTAGCTCCTCGCTGTCGCTCCAAGTGGGTCCATAGGTTGGTCAGTCGGGGTAGGAGGTATTGAAAGCGGGCGAGTTCTACTTGCGTTTTGGCTTGGGCCGACTGGGCACGCTGCAGAAAAATGTCTAAGATGAGGAGTGAGCGGTCGTAGATTTTGACTTTAATTTCGTTTTCCAAATTCCGCATTTGGGAGGGGCTCAAGTCGTCGTCGAAGATGACCATGTCTACTGCAAAATGCTCCACATAAACCCGTATTTCCTCTAGCTTTCCTTTACCGACAAAGGTTTTGATGTCCGGCTTCTCCATTTTTTGCTTGAACCGGCATACGGTCTTGGCGCCAAGGGTCTCGGTCAAAAAGGCCAGCTCGTCCAAATGCTCCTCCACTTCTTGATCGGTCTGCTGCTGCCGAACAAGGGTGACCAAAATGGCGGTCTCTTGCTTGGGAGCGGTTTCGTGTAGTTTGAGGAGCTTGCGTGAAAGTTTACTCATGGGCAAAACGGGTCGTGAAAAAGGAAAGGTCCTGGCTAGGAAAAGGGAGGGGAGTTTCTCTCTCCAAGGAAAAGAGATAGTCATCCTACCCCCAAATTTGAGCATAATTCCTCAGAATAGATTAGGATACTCCCCAGTTGCATGGTTATTTTGCTGTTGAAAGCAAAAATTAACCGCCCCAATGGCAGAAATAAAGCAAACTTCCCTTCCTGGTGTCCTTGAGATTTTTCCACGCGTTTTCCCAGATAGTAGGGGCTATTTTTTTGAGTCCTTCCGCCAAGATTGGTTGGACAAAATGGGCGTTCACGAATCTTGGATTCAAGACAACCAGTCTTTTTCCCAGAAGGGTACCGTCCGAGGACTACACTTTCAACGCGGGGCGCATGCCCAAGCCAAGTTGGTGCGTGTAATCTCCGGAAAAGTGCTGGACGTAGCTGTGGACTTAAGAAAAGACTCACCTAGTTTTGGACAAGTGTATTCTACGGTGTTGGACACCGAAAAAAATAACCTCTTGTACATCCCTAAGGGCTTCGGGCATGGCTTTTCGGTGCTGGAAGATGCAGTATTTGTTTACAAATGCTCCAACTACTACCACAAAGAGTCCGAGGGAGGTGTCCTTTGGTCAGACCCGAAATTGCAGATCGACTGGCAGGTGGAGGTACCTATCGTGTCAGAAAAAGATACGGTTTGGCCTACGCTGGCCGAGTTTGCCGAACAAGAACAAGGCGGCCTCTAAGGCGGTTAAACTAATCAGCGCTCTGCTTTCAGTGCGCTAAATGCATCAGATGAACATCCTACTCACCGGCATCACCGGACTATTTGGAAGTGAGCTAGCCAAGGCTTTTGCCCCGATGGGTACTATCCATGGGCTCAAGCGTGCCTCCTCGTCCACAGCCCTCTTGGATCAGGCGGGGCTGACGATCCACTGGCACGAAGGGGATGTATCAGATATAAATTCTCTTTTGGAGGCGTTGCCGGGTATAGACCTAGTCATCCATGCCGCAGGCAAGGTGTCCTTTCTACCAAAAGATGAAAACCAGCTTTTTGCAGTCAACCACCAAGGAACCGCCAATGTGGTGAATGCCATGCTGGCCACGGGTGTAACTAGACTGGTGCATGTGAGTTCCGTCGCGGCTCTTGGTCGAGTACCTGGCCAAGTGGTCTACGATGAAAAAGCCAGTTGGGTAGATGCGTCCAACCAGAGTGCCTACGCCCTTTCCAAGTACTGGGGAGAGCTCGAGGTGTGGAGAGGGGAACAAGAAGGCTTAGAAGTGCTGGTAGTCAATCCATCTGTGCTTCTCGGTAAGGCGGCCTACGGCCAAAGCAGTTCCGCTGTGTATGGCTACGTGAAGCAGGGCAATCCCTTTTTCCCGAAGGGCAACATCAACTACCTCGATGTCCGCGATGCCGCGGCAATCACCCGGGCCTTGGTAGAAAAAAATGCCTGGGGTGAGCGCTACATC
>JBIIFN010000048.1:0-14600 GCA_044237325.1 Algoriphagus sp. | reverse complement strand
ATGGCCACGTAGCGCGCAAAAGGCACCGTAAGGTCATAGCGTAGGCCTTTTTCGGACACCTTGGAAAGAACTGCTCCAGCACCTAGGTTCAGGTCAGCGGGCGCTACCTCTTTTAAAAAATCACCACTATTCAAAATTTTAAAGAGCAGCTGATCTCCTTCATCCCCATACTTGCCTGTGAGCGTGCTCAGGTTTTCCATGGCGGGCGTTTCGATCTGCTGGTAGCCAAAGAGCTGAAAGGTGTCTTTGATGGCATCAAGAATAAAGTTTCTTCTTGCCATTTGTACCGGCCCAAAATCTCGGGTGCCCTTAGGAAGACTTGGCTTTTGCATGGTGGTTTTTGGAAATTGAAACCAAATTTACCCAAAAATCCCAAAATGAGGACCGCTTCTCCCCGAAAGCCTAGAATAAAAATCGAAAGATTTGTAGGCAGAAAAGATTAGTTTATATACTTTTGCAATCCGTTTTGAATTCAAAAATTTAACTACATACGATCATGGGTGTTACTACGCTTAAAAGAAAACTAAAGAGAAAAAGACAAGGTCAGACTGGTCGAGTAATCAAAATCAAGCAATTGAGCGCGAAGCCTGTGATCAGAAATGTGGACGTAGAGGCAATCAAAGCTTCTTTCGAGAAATAATTTTATCTTTTTCGAGATAAAAAATAGCGGCCTATGCCGCTATTTTTTTTGCTCATTTTTTCAAGAATTACTGGGATACAGCTCCCCTTCTGCCTAGCTCCACCACGCGCAGGTTCGAGATTTTTCCTTCACCCAAATCAAAAAGTAGCAGCGTCCGCATCTGGTGAAAACCCTGCTGCCCAACGGCACCGGGATTCATGTAGAGGCAGTTGAGGCTGGCATCTACCTCCACACAGCAAACGTGGGAATGGCCGCAGATAAATAGCTGGGGACGGCTGGCTCGAATCCGCTCTTTTACCCCTTTTGCGTAGCGGGGTGGCTTACCACCAATATGGGTCATGAGGACCTTCACCCCCTCCAATTCAAACTCAAGCCACTCAGGAAAGCGCTCGCGAACGGACGCGTCGTCAATATTGCCGTAAACCCCTCGAATGGGTATTCCTTTGGGGAGCAAGTCAAGCATGGCAGGATCACCCACATCTCCGGCATGCCAGATTTCGTCAACATTTTGCAGGTAACTGCTGCTTTTGTGATCAAAGTAACTGTGGGAATCCGAAATCAATCCAATCTTTAGGGGCATGTTGCTGCGAATTCTGTAAATTTTCAGCTCAATTAGGCAGTTGTTTAGTCAAAAACCAAAAAATCCCCATGAAATACACCGTCGCTTTTCTCCTTACGCTACTTCTCTTCAGTACCGCAACAATCGCCCAAACCGTAGAAAAGGATTCTATTCAAGTGCTGTCTATCGCACAATTTGAAAAGCTTTCTTCCAAAAAGAAGTCCAAAATCATCGACGTGCGTACGCCAGAGGAAGTAGCAGAAGGTCATTTGGTTGGTGCCACAACAGTCAATTTTTTGGGAGCCAACTTTGCAACTGAGGTACAGGAACTGAATAAAAATAAGACCTACTTGCTTTATTGCAGGTCGGGAAGCCGTACCCGCAAGGCTGCAGACGCGATGCAAAAAATGGGTTTTAAGCACGTATACATGCTCGATGGAGGTATTACTGCCTGGAAAGAAGCAGGAAAGCAAGTTGAAAAATAACTGGCTACTAACTTATATCCCGCTGTCCATTAAATTAGACACCGCCACCGTCATCCCAAAATCACTTGACCTAGCCTGGATTGGCTGCTCGAATAAGAAAGTCATAGGCTTTGCAAATGCCCGATTCCTTTCTATTTTTACGAGCCAAAAAATTGTCCCTACGCAATGAGAGAATTACAATTTCGGGAAGCCTTGAGAGAGGCGATGTCCGAGGAAATGAGACGTGACAAAAGCGTCTTTCTAATGGGTGAAGAAGTTGCCGAATACAACGGTGCCTACAAAGTCTCCCAAGGGATGCTGGATGAATTTGGTCCAGAGCGTATCTACGACACACCGATATCCGAACTTGGATTTGCTGGTTTGGGCGTGGGTGCAGCCATGAATGGGTTGAAGCCTATCATCGAATTCATGACCTTCAACTTTTCACTGGTAGCCATCGACCAGATCATCAACTCTGCCGCCAAAATGTACGCCATGTCGGGCGGTGCCTATTCGGTACCCATCGTTTTTCGTGGCCCTACAGGCAACGCAGGCCAATTAGGAGCGACTCACTCTTCCAACTTTGAGAATTGGTTTGCCAACACTCCTGGCTTGAAAGTAATTGTTCCTTCCAATCCATACGATGCAAAGGGCTTGCTCAAGGCAGCCATTCGCGATCCAGATCCAGTGATTTTCATGGAATCTGAAGTGATGTATTCCGACAAGGGCATGGTTCCAGACGGAGAGTACCTCCTTCCAATCGGCGTAGCAGACATCAAGCGTGCTGGAGATCAGGTGACCGTAATTTCCTTCGGGAAAATGATGAAAGTAGCCTTGGAAGCTGCTGAAGAAATGGCCAAGCAAGGTGTTTCTTGTGAGGTGATAGATTTGAGAACGGTTCGTCCGATTGACTATGCTACCTGTGTGGCTTCGGTGAAAAAAACCAACCGCGTAGTGATTGTAGAAGAGGCAAACCCGCTTGCGGGCATTTCTTCCGAACTCACTTACCACTTCCAGCGTCATGCGTTTGACTACTTAGATGCGCCTGTGATCCGTGTGAACTCTATGGATATCCCATTGAGCTACGCGCCTTCCTATATCGACGTGACCATCCCGAACGTAGCCCGTACGGTAGATGCCATCAAAAAAGTGTTGTATACTTCCTAATCAGAAGTAGAAGTTCTATAAAATCAAAACCAGGTCAGTTGACCTGGTTTTTTTTTGTGGCATGAGCATAAAAAAATCCCGAACTCAATAAGTCCAGGATTTAGTACACAAGCTATCTATTAATTGGTTGTTTCAGGAATTCAATGATCAGTTACGAATGGTTCCACCGCCTTGTTCTCCCTGTCCTTCACCCCCGTCTTTCAGGTCATCGTTGGTGATGGACTTTCTCTTTTTAGGGCGCTGGTCCAAACTCATTTTTCCGATACGGTAATTGAAGTTGATTTTAAAGTTCAAGTTCTGAAGACGAGAAGTGCTGTTTTGAACAATGCTAGGCGTTACGATTTCGTTGCGAACGACCATCTCCTTCATGAGGAAATTTTCTGCCCCAAAACCAAAAGACCCTCTTTTTTCTTTGAACTGCTTATTGAAGTTCAAACCATAGGCTGCAAATCCACCAGAAAAACCTTGCAGCTGGACTTGATTACCCCGTGCGAAGGTAAAGAGCTGTGCTTGCCAGTCTTTGGGAAGGGTGTAGTTTCCAAACATTCGGCCACTCACCACAAATCCTTCGTTTTTGGCGGCAAACTTGGGATCCGTCAAGCCATTGTTCAGCATGGAGTAGTACAGGTCCATGCCTCCATTTAGAGAGAATTTATTATTGATGTTGATGTTGAAAAACAAGTTAGTGCCCACTGCTTGCTCGCGGCCGATGTTTTCGAAGGTAGTCAAGATGATGCCCTCTTGCCCTACGTTACGAATGGCTTGGATGGAGCCTGTTGTATTTCTATAGAAACCTGTAAAATTCAAGGTTGTCCCTTTGATGAAGGTGCTGTATCCGATTTCATAGTTATCGGTCAATTCCGGATCTAGCTCTGGGTTGCCCTGAGAAAGTTGCTGCGGATTGGATGCCTCAATATTGGGATTGAGAAAACGAAGGGAAGGGCGCTGGATACGTCTGTTATAGGCCAGCTTGATCAGGTTGCCATTTTTCAATTTTCTGCTCGCATTTAAGCTTGGCACCAGTGTCCCGTAGGAAGGAATTTCCGCTTTAAAGTCTGTTTTGAAGTCAGCGTTGATCGTGGTGTATTCGTAGCGTAGTCCGGGCTTCAAGGTGTAGTTTTTCAACAACTGGAAGGTGTAGGAAAAGTAGCCTGCAGTAACATTTTGATCGTAGCTAAACTCGTTGCTCAACGTGGGGTCTGGCAAGGCAACGTATGCTCCAGTAGGGCCTTGGGCCAAGAAATAGGAGAAGTCGGAAGATGCTTTTCGAAGGATGTTTTTTGCACCGTATTCGATGATCTGAGTTCCTTTTTCATTGATGGGAGTGACGTAGTCCACCTGCGCGGTAAACTCCTCGTTTTTGCTGGGGTTGACGTTTCTCAATCTAGAAAAAATCACATCCAGGTCATCTTCGAAAAGGGTGTTGGTGAACGAGTTTTCTCGGTCGTTTGTCGAGTACAAGGTCAGGAAGCTGAGTTCTTTGCCTTTTTTCTCAAAGGTTTTGGTGTAGTTCAAACTGACATCTACCGAATTGGAATTGTCTAGCGTGCTGATCTCCCTGTTTTGCTGGGCACGCAGAACGTCGTTTAGCGTGTTTTGGGTAAGGAAGTTGAATTGCTGATTTTCTGAATTCCGGATACCAAAGTTGACTGCACCGGTGATGAAGTTGAAGGCATCGATTTCGTAGTCTACGCCAAAATTGTAGCGTCCAAAGATCTCGCTTCTTTCCGTTTCAGCCGACTGAAGTGTGGTAGACACTCCTCCATTGGGTAGGTTGGTCACCTGTTTGTTCTCGAAGTTTCCGAGGATATTGTATCCCGATCGGCCAAATCCGCCCAAAGAGAATCCCATTTTCCCTTTTCGGGCGGATCCTTGAAGACCCAGATTGGATCCTCTCCAACCTGCAGCAGAATTAACATTGAGCGTCATGCCCTGCAGGTTGTTCTTTTTGGTGATGATGTTGATCACCCCAGAGGTACCTTCTGCATCAAAGCGTGCAGAGGGAGAGGTGATGACTTCTACCGACTTGATTTCGTCGGCGGGAATTTGCCGTAAGGCGTCTGCAATAGAAGAAGCAGCGATGGCCGAGGGACGGTTGTCGATGAGCACCAGAATGTTGGCACTACCACGCATGGACACGTTGCCATCCAAGTCTACGGAAAGCATGGGTACACGACGGAGTACATCTGTAGCATCGCCGCCCGCAGTGGTGCGGTCGTTTTCAGCCTTGTAGATGGTGCGGTCCACACGCTCTTCAATGAGATCGCGTTGGCCTTGCACGGTGATTTCTTGCAGGGCAACACCTTCATCTGTCATGGCGATTTCTCCCAGGTTGATGTCGGCATCCAGTGAGTTGACATTCACTGTACGCTTTACGGTCTCGTAGCCGAGAAAAGAGAGTTGCAGTTCGTAGGTGCCTGCAGCAAAACCGGTAATGAAAAATACCCCATTGCCATCGGCTACTGCGCCGGCAATGGAGGCAGTGGTGCCTGCCTTATATAGCGCTGCGGTGGCATAACCCACGGGTTTGCCTGTTTTGAGGTCTTTGGCTACACCGAGCAGGCGAGCGGGCTCCTTCTTATCTGGGGTTTGCTGCGCCGAAGTGACACCCAGAATAAGGGAGAATACGAAAGAAAAAAGAAGAGTAGTTGGTTTCATGGTTTAGTTTTCAACGGGAGAAGACTCCTTATTTACCACAAAGGTGGGTGCAATGTTTTAAGCTTTATTTTTTAATAGACCGGGATAGCGTCTTCGTCGACCAATTCGCCAAACTGGCGGACCAAAAAAAATGAAGGGGAATTCCCCTGCTTTGGTGTGTTAAATCAACCTCTTCGTGGGCAAGAAAGCGGAATTGGTAGATTTCATTAAAGACAACGTTGGAAAAATAGGTAGCTTCACCCCTGTAACTCAAGGCTATGCTCACAAGTATTAGAAAAAGGAACCTTTCTGTCCTAGTCCACCTTCTCGGATGGATCATGCTCTGTGTGATCTTGTTGATTCTCTCCCCTCTTTCGTGGAGGATGGGTGAACTCGAGCTTCCTGTACAATTTTGGTGGAAGCAAGTGTACTTGGTCTCCTTGTTGATCTTTGTCTTCTACGCCAACGCCTGGGGTCTTGTGCCCAAGTTTCTGCTCAACGGAAAGAATTACCTCTACTTGTTGGTTATCCTGCTCGGGGCGGTTCTTTTTTATGGCTTAATCTTTTATTTCGACCAGTTTTCACTGTATGCTGAAAAAATGCATGCGCTTTTTAACCCTGGAAAGCCATTTATTGCCAAAAAGCGCTGGATTCCTGGCGACGTATTTCAGTTGCTACTTTATGTGATTTCCATTGGACTCAGCACTTCGGTAGCCCTGGTTCAAAAATGGCAAAATGACGAGGCCCTCCGGGGCGAGCTAGAGCGGCAGCGCATCGACACCGAACTCTCTTATTTGAAGGCACAGATCAATCCCCACTTTTTCTTCAATACGCTCAATAATATCTACTCGTTAACCAACTTGGACGTTACCAAGGCCCAGGAAGCTCTATTGAAGCTTTCCCGAATGATGCGTTACGTGCTGTATGAAAACCAAAAGAATGAAACGCTGCTTAGCAAAGAGGTAAAATTTATCGAAGATTACCTGGAGCTTATGAAAATGCGGCTCTCCCAAAAGGTGACGCTAAAAGTAAAATTGGACGAGCCCAAAGAGGACTTGGTGATTGCGCCCATGCTCTTTCTTCCTTTCTTGGAAAATTGCTTCAAGCACGGGCTAAGTTCCCAGCAGGAGAGTGAGATCTCCATCAGCCTAGAAGTGATGGGCGATACTGTTTTCTTCGAAACCAAAAACCACATCTTCCCCATCCACCCCGATAGCCCTGAAGCTAAGGAAAATGGAATTGGCTTGGTCAATACGCAACGCCGCCTGAGCCTACTTTATCCTGACAAACACCGCCTCAAGCTAGGCCAGGAAGAAAGCACGGGGCAGTATAGTGTTCAACTGACCATCAACCTGGCATGAAAGTCTCCTGTATCGCCATCGATGACGAGCCTTTGGCGCTCGAGCTGCTGAGCAAATTTATTCGGCAAACGACCTTTTTGGAGCTAAAAGGCACCTTTTCTAATGCCATTGAGGCCTTGGGATTCCTCAATCGAGAGGTGGTCAACTTGGTGTTTATGGACATTCAGATGCCCGATCTTTCCGGCATGGAGCTAGCACGCGTGCTGGATGGTAAGAAAAATTCGGGTGATACGCGGGTGATTTTCTGCACGGCCTACCACCAATTTGCTTTGGAAGGCTATAAGGTGGATGCTTTGGACTACTTACTCAAACCGTATAGCTACGAAGATTTTTTGGGTGCCGCTACCAAGGCCTATCAGTATGTAAAAAGAATGAGTGCAGCAGGTCAAGTGGCACCTCCTCCTCCTACCGTGTCCGCTCCCGACTATATTTTTCTGAAAGTAGAGTACCAACTAGTCAAGGTGGTGCTCAAGGACATCACCCATGTGGAAGCCTACAAGGACTATGTCAAGGTACACTTGACCTCAAAGACCCATCCCCTATTGTCGCTCACCAGCATGAAAAACATGGAAGAGTTGCTGCCTGCAGATCGGTTTATGCGTGTGCATCGCTCCTTCATCGTGTCGTTGGATCACATCGACTCCGTATCCAAAAACGTCATCCGTATCGGAGAGCAGCACATTGCTGTAGGAGACCTCTACAAAGAGCCTTTTTTAGAATTTCTTAGCCGCTGGATGAATTGAACAGCCCAATGCTGATTTGAGGAAATTCAATTAGGATTATCCGCAAAATTACCCGGGGCTTAAGATTTTTTTGAATTTCTGCGGATAATTGTCGACTATCCACGGCCCACAGCCCACTTAATCGAATTTCAAAAGGTATTTTCTAAAGTGAGCCGTAAAAAAGCAGGCAATTTCGTTAGTTTAAAAAATCCTACTTTTCACTGCCTTAGAGCAACTCATCCAGCTTTCCTAGCCCTTCGCGTAGGCAAAGCACCTCTTCTCCCGTACAATCCAAGACTGTGGAAGGCTCGCTAGCTCCATAGCCTCCGTCGATGACCACGTCTACGAGCTGTTGGTATTTCTCAAAGATCAATTCCGGATCGGTGCTGTAGTCGAGAAAGCCTTCCTCCTCCCGCAAAGAAGAAGAAAGAATGGGGTGTCCAAGTTCCTCCACGAGCGCACGGGGAACCCCATGGTTGGGTACGCGGATGCCCACTGTTTTTTTGTTGCTGTGCAGCATCTTGGGTACCTGAGCACTTGCTTCTAGAATAAACGTATAGGGGCCAGGAAGAGCTTTTTTCATCAGCTTAAATACCGGCTTATGGATGACGCGTGTGTACTGGGCCAAGTGGCTCAAGTCTGCACAGACGATTGAAAAGTTGTGCTTTTTGGGGTTGATCCCCTTGATTCTACAGATTTTTTCTACGGCCTTTTGCTGATTGATGTCACAGCCAAAGCTATACACCGTGTCGGTAGGATAAATGATCACCCCGCCATTTTTGAGCACCTCCACCAACTGCCTAATGCGGCGTGGATCAGGATTTTCTTCGTATAGTTTGATGAATTCTGCCATTGGTTTTACGGGGAGGTAACCAAGTTAACCCAGTTTGCCGACAATTCGTGCACAATGGGCAGGTCCGCTGGGGCCCAATCCACCGAGTATAACTCTTCTCGCCCCAACCAGCGAAGTTGAGCATGTTCGGCGAGACGAATCGTACCGGAGTCCCAGGTGGCCAAAAAAGGCAGGAGTTGGATTGTCTTGCTGGGGTAGGCATGAAGGATAGGAGTTAGAGCCCCTTTAATACGGATATTGATGGAAAGCTCCTCTAGCACTTCACGGATCAAGCACGTTTCAGGGCTTTCTCCTTCCTCTACTTTCCCTCCGGGAAACTCCCAGCATCCAGGGAGGTCCATCTGGGCGGCGCGCTGGGCAGCCATTACTTTGCCTTCATGCAGGAGGACAACACAGGTGACAGGGATGGGATTCACCTAGGAAAGTAGCCTAAAATCTACCGGAAATGCAACTTAACTCGCATTTGCTGGGGCTGGATTAGCCTTTTTGCGAAGCTGTTTTTCTTCACTTTTTCGCGTGTGGGATAAAGATAACTAGTAGTAATTCAAGTCCTATCGACTTGAACTAGAAGGAAGAATCGGATGTCAATGAGTTTATTTCCTATTTTTACACCCATGCAACTCGAAAAGCGCAAAAAAATTATGTTGGTGGGCCTGATTTCTGTGTCGGTGCTCTCCATTTCGATGACCTTTTATTTCTATCAGGTCTTTTTCAGTCCCAATGCTCTCATTGATCAAGAGGAACCCTATCTCCTTGAAATCCCAACCAATGCGGTTTATTCGCAAGTAGCCTCCCAGCTTTACGAGCAACGGGTGATCAACGATGCGCTCAGCTTTGGCTTTGTAGCAAAAGTACTTGGCTACCAGGAGGATGTTAAACCTGGTCTGTACCGTATAAACCCCAAAATGAGCAACTTAGACCTGGTGCATATGCTTCGCTCAGGTAGGCAAACGCCCGTACAAGTGACCTTCAACACCATACGAACCAAGGATGATCTCGCAGAAAAGATTTCTGCCAAATTGGAAGTTAGCCAAGAACAATTTCTTGCCCTGGTTCAGGATTCCGTCTATATACGGAGTTTTGATTTTGAGGAAGAAACCATTTTAAGCATGTTTATCCCCAATACCTATGAATTTTGGTGGAACACCTCTGCCACGAAGCTTTTTGACCGTATGCACCAAGAGTACCAGAAATTTTGGACCGAGGAGCGGAAGCAGAAAGCAGCTTCCTTGGGATTGAGCCAAAAGGAAGTGAGTACCTTAGCCTCTATCGTACAAGCGGAAAGCCAGAAGGCAGATGAGCGCCCAAAGATTGCGGGCGTCTACCTCAATCGTCTCCGCATGGGCATGGCGTTGCAGGCAGATCCTACGCTGGTGTTTGCAGCAGGAGATTTTACCATTAAGCGCGTTACTGCCAAACAAATTGCGATTGACAGCCCCTACAATACCTACAAATATACAGGTCTCCCTCCTGGACCAATCAACCTGCCGGACATAAACTCTCTGGACGCAGTCCTAAATGCTGAGCGACATGACTATGTGTATTTCTGCGCAAAAGAAGATTTTTCAGGCTACCATTCCTTTGCAGTAAGCTATAACGAGCACCTTATCAATGCCCGTAGGTACCAAAAGGCATTGAATGCCGCCAATATTTTCTGATATGTTTAAAGCAAAAACACAACTTCGCGTACGCTACGCCGAAACAGACCAAATGGGCTTTGTCTACTACGGCAACTATGCCATGTATTTTGAAGTGGCACGGGTTGAGGCCTTGCGGGCGGTGGGGTTTTCTTACCGAGAGATGGAAGATAGCGGCATCCTGATGCCGGTATTGGAAAGTCATATTACCTACCTCAAGCCCGGCAAGTACGATGACCTGCTCACGGTTCATACGGTGATTCCCGAGCTTCCCAACGTAAAAATTCGGTTTGAGTACCAGGTAAGCAACGAGGCAGGGGAGCAAATCGCGAGAGGATGGACTACCTTGGCCTTTATTAAAAAGGAAAACCACCAACCTACCCGTCCTCCAAAAAGTTTGATGGAGCTGATGAACCCTTATTTTAACTAAGCATGCGCTAGTGGAGCTCAAGGAAAGAATATTGAAATGGAGAATCAGGCTACAGCTCAAGGCTCGAACGCTTAAAAAGATTCACTTCGGCAGCAAGAGTAAAAACCTGTACGATGTACTCCGTATTTTTATTCAGCAGCTCAAAAAGCATGACATCAACGAGCGCGCTGGCTCCATGGCTTTCAGTTATACCATCGCGTTGTTTCCGCTCTTGCTTTTTCTGCTCAACCTGGTTCCCTACCTGCAGGTTTTTTTTCCGATGGTGACCACGGCCAATATCCTTTCTTTTGCGCAGGGAATCATACCCGGAGATGTGTACGAGACCATCGAAACTACCTTGCTGGACATCATTTCCAAGCCGAGACAAAGTCTCCTTTCCTTGGGTTTTTTCTTCGCACTCTTCGCCTCCACACAGGGTGTGGTGTCGATGATGAATTCGTTTAATGCGGTGTATAAAACAAAGGAAAATCGAAGTTGGGGCAGCAGCAGGGGCATTGCAACCGCCATTGTGCTTGCCTTGGTGGTGACGATCCTGGCGGCAAGTTCCGTCATGATTGTCGGCAACTTCTGGATTACAGAATTGAAGGATACGCACCTATTTTCAAATGCATTTGTCATTTTCTTGTTCAATACCTTTAAGTTTTTTATTCTTCTCGCCGTATTTTTCCTGACCTCGGCTTTTATTTTCCGCTATGCCCCAGCGATCCACGACAAGTGGCATTTTTTTTCTACGGGGGCAAAACTCGCCGGGCTATTGATTACGGTGTCGTTTTATGGGTTTATTTTTTATTTGGAAAACTTTGCGAGTTATAATAAGCTCTACGGCTCCATTGGTACGATTATCGCCTTGATGCTCTGGCTCTACCTCACTTCCGTGATTGTGCTGGTCTGCTATGCCGTGAATGTGAGTTTTGACTTGGCTGAGGAGAAGCAGCGGCAGCGGGACAACTTAAAAAAAATGCTTAATGCCGACACTAAAGGTGAAACCAAGGTTACTGGGATAGAAAAGCCAAAGGGCTAATTCTACATAAAGGGGAATTGTTAGGTCTCTAAAGTGTTGAAACCAGAGAAATGACTTCAAAAAGACCCGATTTTAAAAAGATTGAAAAATTTAACGGGTAAAAAATCAAGTAGTTAGAATAAAAAGGGGAAAAGGTGTTGGCATAACTCCTTCAATCCGCTATTTTTGCAAACTCGATGACCAATCGACACGATTTAGAGGAGTGGCAGAGTGGTCGATCGCGGCGGTCTTGAAAACCGTTGTACCGTGAGGTACCGGGGGTTCGAATCCCTCCTCCTCTGCAGAATAAGCCCTTTCGGAATACCGGAAGGGCTTTTTTGTTGTAGCGTAAATCCTCCCCCTACCCCACCCTCGACTCAGAGAACAAATCATAGGCAGCGACCAAAAGCTGCTGCGCGGGGGAAGTGCCGTATTTTTCATAGCCTTGTATGGCGGCACGGTTTTCTACATACATAGGCAAGTATTCCTGCTCCAGGTCATCCCAAATGATCAACAGGTATTCATACGGGATTTTGCTGGCACGCCCCTTTTCTAGCCAAGCCATAAATTGAGACTCATTGAGCGGTTTGGGGTACTCCGAACTGTTGAACATGGGAAAAAGGGATTCAGAATTAAATGAGAATTGAACGGCCTACCCTTTTCGGACCTGAGGAATAACCTCTTCCCCGATGAGCGCAATAGTCTCACTGAGCTGCTGGTGACTGAGTCCTGCGTTGTCCAACTGGAAGGTAAAGCGATCGATACCACCCCAAGAGGCGCTATGTCGTAGGATTTTTTCGGCCACTTCCTCCGCACTTCCTACCAAATAGGCTCCACGGGAAGAATTCTGGGCCTCAAAGTGCCCTCGGGTAACTGGCGGCCAACCGCGTTCTTTGCCGATTCGAGTGAAGGTTTCGGCATAGCCGGGGTAGTACGTTTCCACGGCTTCCTCGTGCGACTGTGCTACATAGCCAAGGGAATGTAAGCCGACCTTTAAGTCTTCTTGCGCAAAGCCGGCCTTGTCTCCTGCTTCCCGGTACAAATCAATCAGGGGACGGAAACGGTGCGTCTCCCCACCAATCACCGCCACCATTAGCGGAAGTCCTAGGGAACCCGCCCGCACAAAGGAAGCTGGCGTGCCGCCGACGCCCAACCAGATAGGGAGCTTGGCTTGCATGGGTCTAGGATAGATGGCCTGCTGCTGCAAGGCAGGTCGAAATCTACCTTTCCAGGTGATTACCTCTTTTTCGTTGAGCTGCAAGAGCAAGTCAAGCTTTTCTGCAAATAAGGCATCGTACTCTTGGAAGTTAAGACCAAAAAGTGGGAACGCCTCCGAAAAAGAACCCCTGCCTACTACCAGTTCGGCACGGCCTTGGGAGAGTAAGTCTAGCGTAGCAAACTGTTGGAATACGCGAACCGGGTCGGCGGCACTAAGTACGGTTACCGCACTACTCAAGCGAATTCGAGCCGTACGAGATGCCGCGGCTGCCAAAATCACCGAGGTAGCAGAATCTAAAAACTCCTTGCGGTGGTGCTCGCCGATGGCAAATACATCGAGTCCTTTTTCATCGGCAAGTTGGATGCGATCCAACAATTCTCGCAACGCATCCTGAGCAGTTCCGATGGGATTGCCCTCGGCATCTGTTACAAAAGCTGCAAAGCTATCTATTCCTATTTCCATGGAGTAAACCTAGGGAGTCTAAACTAATTACCCAAGCTATTGGCTGGTATCAAACGGGATATTGCTTGTATTCGGAGTTTAAAAAAGGGTATTTTTAGCCCCATGAATCCCCAAATCTTGATCGATATCGTCACCCACACCATGCCTTTTGGCAAATACAAAGGACGATTGCTCTGCGACATACCTGAAGATTACTTGGTTTGGATGCATAAAAAAGGGTTCCCAGCGGGCAACTTAGGCATGTGCTTGAATACCCTCTATGAAATTCGACTCAATGGTTTGGAGCACCTCATTCATGAAATCCGATCGCGGTACCCGAGGCCTCTAAGAAGATAAGGTAGTCTAGGGCTTTACAATCCACTCCTCGTGCAAAATCTGTAGGACACGACGGATCACTCGGATATATACCTCTTCTTCGGTGGGATCACAACCGTTACTGATCACTACAAATCCATACTTTTCTTCGGGATTGAAAAATAGGGCGCTATACAGCCCATAGGCAGATCCGGTATGCCCCACCAGTTCCACTCCTGGAATCAGCACATTCGTTTTCCAAAGTGCCAAACCATAGTTCTCTTCCGAAGAAAGGGGAGTTTGCATTTCATGGGAATGTGCTGAAGAAATAAGCCGGACCTTACCGACCTTCCCATAGTTCATGTGTAGTAGCAAGTACTTGGCTAGATCTGGCGCTGAGATTTTCATGCCCCCCGTTGGGGAAAAAATTGGGGTACTGTAGCCCGAAATATAGGTTTTGAGTTCTTCGCTTTTGGAGACGTAGGCTGCAGGTGATGGGGTAAACTTAGCTGAATCCCGCTGATAGGCATAGAGCGTGGCGAATCGGCTTTTGTCCAATTGATCTACATCGTAACCTCCATAAAGCCCCAAGGGCTTGAGGATATTTTCTTGGATGTAGGCATCAAAGCGCAGTCCCGAGTACTTCTCCAATATGGCTCCTGCGAGATTGAAGTTCAAGTTGCAGTATTCGTAGCCCTTTCCTGGAGCGTAGGCATTGTATGCTGCTTGCCAAGTAGTATTCTTCTCGGGATGGATGGCATCCAAGGTGAAGTACCCCTGCTGATCGTTGATGCTAGAGGTATGGGAAAGCAGCATCCGGAGGGTAATCACGGTCTCTGGAAATTTGGGATTGCGTATCGGAAACCCTATCAGATTGCTTACATCGTCGTCAAGGGATAGTACTTTTTTCTCGACCAACTGCAGGAGGGCTGTTGCCGTGAAGGACTTAGAAATGGATGCAATTCGAAAGAGGTCTGTGGTCTGTAGCGGTATTTTTCCTTCCTCTTTCCAGCCCAAAGCTAGGGTATGCACCACCTTGCCCTCTTTAACCACAGCTATCGACAGCCCCATCACGGGGTAGTCTTTCATAAGTTGGGTCAACCGCTGGGTAGTTGACTCTTGTGCCTGCAGGGGGGTTATAAATGCAAGCAGGCA
>JBIIFN010000183.1:0-4103 GCA_044237325.1 Algoriphagus sp. | reverse complement strand
TTGAAGAGCTCTCCCAGTGTGGCCATCCCGACCTGCGGGCCTGGATCATTGACTTGGTGGAGCAAGGCCTCAGCCAAACCACCGTCAACCGCAAGCTGGCCACCTTACGGTCCTACTACAAGTTTTTGATGCGCTCCCGCATCATCAGCAAAGACCCCACCTATAAGTTAAAGTCCCTTAAAACCCCGAAAAAACTTCCGGAATTTTTACACGAAGCCACCATTGCTTCCGTTTTAGAAGAAGAAGTCTATGCCCCCACCTTTGAAGGACAGCGGGATCGGATGGTACTCGAGTTTCTCTACCTCACCGGCGTCCGACTATCCGAACTAACCTCCCTCAAATGGAAGGACATCCACCTCTTTGAACAACAAGTGAAAGTGCTCGGAAAAAGACAAAAAGAACGGATCATCCCCCTCACCAAATCCCTGCAGCAGCATATCCAAGGCTACAAGCAGGTGGTGGAGGCAACTTTCCCGCCACTAGCGGGCGAGGACTACTTCATTCGCAGCAACAAAGGAGAAAAGGCCTACTCCATGCTCATCTACCGCATCGTGCGGCAGTACCTGGACCTGTTTGCGCAAAATTCCAAACGGAGCCCCCACCTGCTCCGCCATACCTTTGCTACCCACTTGCTCAACAAAGGCGCCGATCTGAATGCCGTAAAAGATCTACTCGGCCATGCCAACCTGGCGGCCACACAAGTATATACCCACAACTCCATGGAAAAACTCAAGGCGGTGTTTGAACAAGCACACCCCAAAGCTTAATTTCTTATTTCTTCCACCTTTAATCCCTCTTGTTATGAAACTACAGATGCATTCCATTCACTTTGACGCAGACCAAAAGTTGATTGATTTCATTCAGAAAAAGGCAGACAAACTGGATACCTTTTACGACAGTATCTTAAACGGGGAAGTGTTTTTGAGGCTAGATAAAAACGAGAAAAATCAAAACAAGCTCGTGGAGATTAAATTGAATGTACCCGGGAAGCAGTTTTTTGCCAAGCACCAGGACGATTCCTTCGAAGGCGCTACGGACGAAGCCGTGGAAGGGCTACGAAGCCAGCTCAAAAAGCATAAGGAGAAAATTGTGCTACCCAACCACTAATTCACAACCCGGAGGGGAAACCTTCCGGGATTATTTTTTTTCAAGCAAGAAATAGGCACTGCCCTGCTCTTCCCGCAGTATCTCCCGCTCCGCTACACTACTTGCCTGAATAAAGTCAGGAATAGCTTTGGAGTCTAGGCGTGTGCCTGCCACACGCACAACATAGCCCACGGTATCCCATTCAGCAAGGAGACGATCTTCCAAAATTAAGTAGGTATAGCCTTTGGCTTCTTCCTTCCATCCTTCGCGAGAAAGGTCCACTACTTCGTATACAGGGCCCAAACTCACACGGATTTTACTCCCTTCATGCAGGTTGCCCGCAAAGCCAATGGGCCCATCTACTGCAACATCCTCCACGACCATTGCCACTTGGCTCCCTTGGTGTGGTAAGGAAATCAAGCGCGTAATGCCTGTCACCTGAAAGAATAGAAACAAGATGGAAAGCGCAAGCAGCTTTGGAGGCAGGACGGCAGACCGAAGAAATGCCCAAACCCCATAGCCTAAAAATAAAATCCCTAAAGCAAGATAGACTAAGGACCAACTATCACCTGAGCCAGTAGCAAGTAGCCATGCATTCACGCCTACAACAAGCACCAACAAAGAAAGTAGGAAAACTGCGGCTACCTTCAGCCCCTTTGGTCGATCCAAACCGCCTCCACGAACAAGAATCCAAGCAAGCCAAAGCGCCAATACCGGTGCTACAGGCAGCAGGTAGCGCTCGTAAAATTTGCTCGTGAGCGCACCCATCCCCACAATCGCCAGCCCCCAGAGGAGTACAAAGGCAAAAAACTGTGGATTTTCCTTCCAGGCAGTAGCCACCGTGGGCTTCAATTTGGGAATCGCCAAGGCAGCCCAAGGCAGAAACATGCCCACCAGGAGCAAGGAGGCGACTGTTCCATTTTGAAGGACCAATACTACACGAGACGTCACGCGAGTTCCCACCTGATCTTCTAAGAAACTAGCAAGAAAAACAGGACCATGGAGTTGCCACATGGCCACAAACCAGAACAAGGCAATGCCCAGTGCTGCAAGAAGGGCTGGGAAATACAGCAGTTTTTTCCAAGAAATCCGCTGCCAGGGATTGAACCGTAGATACAAGATGCCTATCCCTCCCAAAGCCACGGCTGGAAGCCCCTTCACTTCGAAAGCCAAGGCTAAGCCCAGGTACAGCAGCCATAGAAACTTTTTATTCGCCTGCTCCCCATCGCGAAGAAGCCCGGCAAAGCCAAGCGCACTACCCGTAATCGTCAGCACCAAGAGCACATCTGGAATGGAGCGGGTAGAAGCAAAGATGAGAATGGGATTGGAGGCAGCGATTAATGCCGCGAGGCCGGCGATTTTACGGTCACGAAAAAGCACCTTGCCCAGCAGGTAGGTCAAGCCCACCGTAGCCGCTCCGGCGAGTAAGAAGAAAATTCGGGAGCCCAAAGCATGTACTCCAAAGAGTTTGAATCCTGCGAGCACCGCCCAGTAAGTAAGGATGGGTTTCTTGAAGCGAAGCTCCCCCGAACCCAAGTAGGTGGTCAGGTAATCGCCATTTTGCAACATCTTGACCGCAGCATCTCGGTAGTAGATTTCGTCGGGGTAATGCAGGTGAAAATCTAGCGCAAAAGGTCCCACCAGGCCGCAAAAAAGGAGTAGCAGCACCCAGGGATGGGAAATCACAGCAGAAGATGAAGCAGTGCGCATCCCCAAAGATACAGCAGGTAGCTGGGATTTTTTGGGGGATTTGGTGTAAAAACAGCAAGCATTTTGACCAACTGCGGTTAAAAAGGTATTTTTGAGGAATCCTTTGCTCCTATGAACCAGCCACTTTTATCTGTCGTCATCACCGTATACAACGAAGAAGACAATATCCAGCCCCTGCTACAAGCCACCTATGCCGCGCTAGCAGGGATGGACTACGAGATTATCTTGGTGGAGGATGGAAGCAGCGACCGTACTGTGGCAGAAGTAAAAAAATACGCAAACACCCGTACCAAGCTGTTGATTTTTAACCGCAACCACGGGCAAACTACTGCGCTGGCAGCAGGAATAGACCAGGCAACGGGCCAATACATCGCCACCATGGATGGGGATTTGCAAAATGATCCAACGGACATTCCTGGTATGCTTCAGAAAGCCATGGATGAGGACTGGGATGTGGTGGCCGGCCGCAGAGCCAACCGCCAAGATGGATTTGTGCTTCGGAAAATCCCTTCCAAAATCGCCAACTGGGTCATCCGAAATACGACCAAAGTATACCTAAACGACTACGGCTGCACTCTCCGCGTGTACAAGGCTGATATTGCTCAAAATATGGGCCTCTACGGAGAGCTGCACCGCTTTATCCCCGTGCTCGCCAAGCAGGAGGGAGCCAAGATGGTGGAAGTGGACGTCAAGCACCACCCTAGAATCCACGGAACCTCCAAGTATGGACTCAGCCGCACCTTCAAGGTGATGGCCGACCTGATTCTCATGCTGTTTTTCCAAAAGTATTTTCAGCGTCCCATCCACCTTTTTGGCGGCTTGGGCCTGCTTTCTTTTTTCCTCGGCGCCATCATCAATGTGTACCTACTTACCCTCAAACTCCTGGGAGAGGACATCTGGGGTAGACCCATCCTCATTCTTGGCTTTATCCTCATCCTGGGCGGCATCCAACTGATCACCACGGGAATTATTGCAGAGCTGATTGTGCGTACCTACTTTGAGTCCCAGGACAAGAAGACCTACCGCATCAAGTCCATCTATACCGGCGTGCTGGACGCTGTTCAGCCCTAAGTTTGCTAACCCAGCCTGCCTTGACCCGATTCAAAAACCAACTCAAAACTGCGCTCAAGCTCCTACTCACTGGGCTAGCCTTGTACCTGGTTTTTCAAAAAATCGATACGGCCCAACTTTTTCAACTTGCCAAAACCATGCATTGGCCCTGGCTGCTGCCGGCCATCCTGCTCTTCGTAGGTAGCAAAGTGGCTACGGCCATCCGCTTGAACCGCTATTTTTCGAACATTGGCCTG